>CAZTPK010000155.1:0-5226 GCA_964614765.1 uncultured Gammaproteobacteria bacterium | reverse complement strand
GGCGTGAACACCTCCGTGTCCACGCCCCGCGACCAGACCACCAGATTCCTGAACCCCCACTGCAAGAGCCGGTCCCGCTGCGCGGGCGTGGGCACCATGGTGCGGCTGGCCGCCGCGTGAAACCGCCGCAACCAGTGATACGACCACGACAGCGGTACGGGTAGATGCCGGGCACGGATGTATTCGGGAAACTGCGTGTGAAAGGAGGTGGTGAATGCCAGGCCACGCCGCCGGCAATAGCTTCGGGCGCTGGCCCCGAGCGGCCCCTCGGTGGCGATGTGGATGGCATCCGGCGCGTAGGTCTCCAGTGCGCGCCGCACGCCTTTGCCCGGAAGGATCGCAAGCCTGATCTCCGGATAGCTCGGGCAGGGAAAGGTTCGGAACTGCTCCGGGGTCACGTAACGCACCTCGTGGCCCATCGCCGTCAGTTCCCTGCCGGTGTATCCCAATGTCCGCACCACTCCGTTGACCTGCGGCCGCCAGGCGTCGGTGACTATGGCAATCCTCATCGTCGTGGCGCAAGCGGCCGACGCGAAACCGCCGCGCGGGTGCGGGTGGATCGCCGTCGCTTCACGCGGCCGCCGCGGCTGCTCTCAGGACGAGCGCATCGCGCTGCTCCGTCCAGCGGATGATCTCCATGCGGCCGTCGAAGTGCTCGACCAGCGCCGTGCAGCTCTCCACCCAGTCCCCGCAATTGCAGTACTCGACCTCGTCGATGCGGGTGATCTCGGCGCGATGAATGTGGCCACATATGACCCCATCGACGCCGGCGCGCCTGGCCTCGTAGGCGACGGCATGCTCGAAATTGCTTATGTACTGCACGGCCTCCTTCACCTGATGCTTGAGAAAGCCCGCGAGCGACCAGTAGGTGAGGCCGAGGTGGCGGCGCAGATAGTTCACCCAGCGGTTCAGCCGCAGCAGCCAGTCATAGAGGACCGTGCCGAGCATCGCCAGCAGCCGCGAACACTTCACCACGCTGTCGAACTCGTCACCGTGTAGAATGAGATAGCGTCGGCCATCGGCCTTGGTGTGTATCGCCCGCTCCTCGATCCGGATGTTGCCGAAATGCATGCCCACGTAGTCGCGCAGCAACTCGTCGTGGTTGCCCGGAACGAAGACGACCTCGGTGCCGTGCTTGGCCTTGCCGAGCACGGTGCGCACCACGTTGTTGTGCGCCTGCGGCCAGTACGGACGCTTGCGCATCTGCCAGATGTCAATGATGTCGCCGACGAGATAGAGATGATCGCATTCGATCGCGCGCAGAAACTCGAGGAGGAATTCGGCACTGCAGCCACGGAAACCCAGATGCACATCGGAGATCCAGACGGCGCGGTAGCGCTTTGGCGCGATGTGCTTGATATTGTCCATCCTGTCGGTCGCCGCGATTGGTTGACGGAACGTTAGTGAGCGAATATTTCCGGTTGGTGAAGATTGCTTGTCATTTCTGTTACATCCTGCCGTGGTTGAGGGGAGAAGCGAGGCCATGCCGGTCGATGAGATGAACACGAGCCCTTTCAAGGGCAGGACCGGCCTGGTCCGCATCTGGAACGCGTTCCACTATTCGCTGGACGGCCTGGTGAGCGCCTATCGCCACGAGTCGGCGTTCAGGCAGGAACTCTGGCTCGGGATAGTCATGGCCGCCGTCGCGGTCCTGCTGCCGGCGAGCCTGGTGCAGATGGCGCTGTTGCTGGGCAGCGTGCTGCTGGTGCTCATCACCGAGCTTCTGAACTCGGCGGTGGAGGCGGTCGTCGATCGCGTCTCCGCGGAGCGTCACGACCTCGCGAAGCGGGCCAAGGACATGGGCAGCGCGGCCGTCTTCATCAGCCTGGCCAGCTGCGTCATTGTCTGGGGCCTGGTGCTCGTGGATATTCTCTCGGACTGAGCCCGCGGCGATGCCGCGGGCGTGGCGGCGCGAAGAGCGCCTGCGGCTAGCGCAGGAAGGTCGCCGCCAGCCCCAGGAAGATGAAAAAGCCCATGCTGTCGGTGATCGCGGTCAGCATGACGCTGCTTCCCATTACAGGGTCGCGTCCGAGCTTGTGCAGCGTCAGGGGAAAGATCACCCCGGCCAGCGCGCCCATCAGCAGGTTGAGCATCATCGCGGCGACCATGACCAGCGCCAGCGAGACCTTGTTGTAGAAGAGGTACGCGAAGAGGCCCACGAGCGATCCCCATACCAGACCGTTGATGAGGCTGATGCCGATCTCCTTGAACAGCAGGCGGTAGAAATTCCCGGTGTTGATCTGGTTGAGGGCCAGGCCGCGGATCACCAGCGCGACGGTCTGGTTGCCCGAGTTGCCGGCGACGCTCGCCACGATCGGCATCAGCGCCGCCAGCGCGACGAGCCGCTCGATCGTGCCCTCGAACAGTCCGATGACGCGCGAGGCGATGAAGGCCGTCATGAGGTTCAACACCAGCCACGTCCAGCGGTTCCGGCTGCTTTTCCACACCGATCCGAACAGGTCTTCGTCTTCCCTCAGACCCACCAGGCTCAGGCGCTCGCGCTGGGCCGACTCGTTCACGTAGTCCATCACCTGGTCGACGCTCAGCACGCCGACGACCTGGTTGTGGATGTTCACCACCGGCGCAGTGCGCAGGTCGTAGCGCTCGAACGCCTGCACGGCATCGCGCGCGGACTCGTCGGTGTGGAAAGACACCGGCTCGAGCAGCATCACGTCGCTGACCATCTCCTCGGGGTCGTGGACCAGCAACCGTTTGACCGGGAGCACGCCCTTCAGCACTCCGGCGCGATCGACGACGATGATTTGGTCGATCTGCTCGGGCAGGTCCTTGCGCTTGCGCAGGTAGCGCAGGACCACCTCGATCTCGATGTCGTCGCGCACGCTCAGGACGTCCAGGTCCATCAGCGCGCCGACGCTGCCCTCCGGGAACGAGAGCACGTTCTGCAACTCGGCGCGGTCCTTGCGGTCGAGCGAATTGAACAGCTCGAAGACGGTGTCCCTCGGGAGGCTGGGAACGAGATCGGCGATCTCGTCGGAGTCCAGGTGCTCGGCAGCGTCGATGATCTCCTTGCTCGGCATTTCCCCGAGCAGACCCTCGCGCACCGCCTCCGACAGCTCCAGCAGCACGGCGCCGCGCACCTCGGGACGGACGAGGCTCCACACCAGCCGACGCCGCTCCAGCGGCAGCCCCTCGAGCACGTAGGCGATGTCGGCCGGGTGGGACTGCTGCAAACGGCGTTCGATCTCGACGTGCTGCTGGCGCAGCAGGAGATCCATGACCAGTTCGTGGCGCGGGGTGTCCTGGCGGGCGGTCAGGTCGCTCACCATCTCCTGCTTGTTCAGCAGTTCCTCGATCTCCTCGAGCGTCACCCTCACGTCACGGGGGTGTTTCAGTTCCTCCTGCACGATTGCCGTCACGTTTGCCGCCCCACGCCCCGGATCATCCCGCTGAGTCTCGCCGACGCGCCATTCTATTACCGGCGCGTGGGCCATGTGACACCATCGGCGGGAATTGTTCAATGATCCCCCCGCCCCTGCCGGGATCGCGGCGGCGCGCGCCCTTTGCCGGTGCCGATCGCGCCGCTACACTGGGCGCATGGACAGCGCATTCGCAAAACGCTTCGTCAGCGAGCTGTGGGACGACTCGGTCGTCCCCGAGCTCGTCGAGTACATCAGGATCCCCAACAAGTCTCCGGCCTTCGACCCGGACTGGCAGGCGCACGGATACATGGAGGAGGTCGTGCGGCGATTCGAGCGCTGGGCGCGCGGCGCGGGCGTCCGCGGGCTGCAACTCGAGGTGGTGCGGCTGCCGGGCCGAACGCCACTCATATATATGGAAGTCCCCGGCGCCGGTGCGGACACCGTGCTGCTCTACGGCCATCTCGACAAACAGCCGGAGATGAGCGGCTGGCGCGAGGACCTCGGCCCGTGGAAGCCGGTGATCGACGGCGACCGGCTGTACGGCCGGGGCGGCGCCGACGATGGCTACGCGATGTTCGCCTCGCTGACGGCCATCCGGCTGCTGCAGGAGCAGGGCATCGCGCACGCGCGCTGCGTCGTCGTCATCGAGGCGTGCGAGGAGAGCGGCAGCTTCGATCTGCCCTTCTACATCGAGGTGCTACGGGAGCGCATCGGCAGCCCCTCGCTGGTCATCTGCCTGGATTCCGGTTGCGGCAACTACGACCAGCTCTGGGTCACCACCTCCCTGCGGGGACTCATCGGAGGGGTGCTCGAGGTCGAGGTGATGCGCGAGGGCGTTCACTCCGGCGCCGCCAGCGGCATCGTTCCCGGGTGCTTCCGCATCCTGCGGCAGTTGCTGGAGAGGCTCGAGGCCGCCGCGGACGGGCGGATCCTCGCGCCCGACTTTCACGTCGAGATCCCGGCGCATCGGATCGCGCAGGCGCGCGCCGCCGCCGCCGTGCTCGGCGACGTGGCGCGCAAGTTCCCCTTCGCCGAAGGCGTGCGTCCCGTCACCGAGGATGGCGCGGAACTCATCCTCAACACGACCTGGCGGCCGGCGCTCGCCATCACCGGCGCCGGCGGGTTGCCGCCGATCGCGAACGCGGGCAACGTTGCACTGCCGGCGAACTCGGTCAAGGTCTCGCTGCGGCTGCCGCCGGGCTGCGACGGCGGCAAGGCCTCGCAGGCCCTCAAGGCGCTGCTGGAGCGGGATCCGCCCTACAATGCGCGGGTGCGCTTCACGCCGGACTGGGCGGCGAGCGGATGGAACGCGCCCGCCGAGGCGGCGTGGCTCACGCAGGCGCTGGAATCGTCCTCGCAGGCGTACTTCGGGAGGCCCGCCGTCTACATGGGCGAGGGCGGCACCATCCCGTTCATGGCGATGCTCGGGGAGAGGTTTCCGGACGCGCAGTTCGTCATCACCGGCGTGCTGGGGCCGCACTCCAACGCGCACGGTCCGAACGAGTTCCTGCACCTGCCGACCGCGAAACGGCTCACGTGCTGCGTCTCGGAGGTGCTCGCGCAGCACCGTCGCCAGACCCCGGCCTGAGTCCATCGCAGCGGGCCGAGCGGCGGGCGCGGGAAACTGCAAATGCTCACGGGGGCGGAAAACGTATGAGAGCCGGTGTGATCGGATTGGGCGCGATGGGCGCGCACATGGCCGTCAACCTCGACAAGGCCGGCCTGCTGGCGGCAATCTGGAACCGCACGGTGCAAAGGGCGGCGGCGCTGCCGGTGCGAGGCGACGTCCTGCGCGCGCACTCGCCGCGCGAGGTCGCCGCCGCCGCCGATGTCATCCTCACCTGCG
>CAZTPK010000154.1:0-5268 GCA_964614765.1 uncultured Gammaproteobacteria bacterium | reverse complement strand
GCGCTACGCCGACGCCAAACGGATGGCTCACGCGCGCGCCCGCGTCATGCAGCGCACGCACCGGCCGGAGGTCGAGCTGGAGGAGGACGGACACACCGCCCGGGTCAGCGAGTAGTGGGGCGCCATGGATTGGTCGGCGGGTCGACGCGGCGGGGAGATCAAGTGGCATGCCGCGCGCGGGATCCAGTTTTTCCAGTATGCGCGCGAGCGCGTCTTCGGGCTGCAGTTCGGACCGGACGGCCGGCCCTCGGGCGCGCTCAGCCACGCCTGCACCTTCGATCTGGAGGAGCTCAAGCAGCCGTTCCTGCGCGCGCTGATCGAGGCAGGCTGGATCTGGCCGCCGGCGATGCTGAACGCGCCGCGGTCCGTGCCGTGGCTGACGGAATAATCGAAGGCCGGCTGCAACCACCTCCATTGGCGCCGGTCTATGCTGTCGTACCCGGCGACGGCAGCGGGCCTGGCCCCGGGGCGATGCCAAACTCGAGGAGAGCGACATGGACACTTCCGCACTGTTGAACCAGATCCTGCAATCCGGACGCGACATGCTCGCCAAGGGCCAGGGGGTGGCCGAGCAGAAGCTCGGCGTCCCCACCGCGGGACCCGAGCGCGAGGCGATGCTCTCCGGCATGGGCAAGGGCGCGGCAGCCGCGGGTTTGCTGGCACTGCTGCTCGGCACCAAGGGTGGGCGGAAGGTCACCGGCTCGGCGCTGAAGCTTGGCAGCCTGGCCGCCGTCGGCACCCTGGCGTACAAGGCCTACCAGGACTGGCAGGCGCAGCAGAAGGCGAGCTCGAGCGCACCGCCCGCCCCGCCGATAGGCCAGTTGAGCGGCCCCCCGGCCGAGCGACGCAGTCGCGCCCTGCTGCGGGCGCTGATCGCGGCGGCGAAGTCCGACGGCCATATCGACGCCGAGGAGCAGGCGGCCATCGACGCGCAGATCCAGAAGCTCAACCTCGACACCGACACGCTCCATTTCATCAAGGAGGAGGTCCACAAGCCCTTGGACGCCCGGGAGGTGGCCGCCGGTGCCGACTCGCAGGAGGCGGCCCTGGAGATCTACGCCACCTCGTTGCTGGTCATCGACAAGGTCAACGACCAGGAGCGCGCCTATCTGAACCAGCTGGCCGCCGCGCTGCAGCTTCCGCCGGCCCTCGTGACCTTGCTCGAGAAACAGGCGACTGCCTGAGCCGGCGGCCGGCAGTGAGCCGACGCGCCCTGCAATGACCGCCATGACGGCGGCGCGGCGGGCGCCGGACGGGCCGGACCGTCAGATTGGCGGGCCGAGCGCGACCGCTGCGACGATGTCGACGGACTCGGTCTTCGGGTCGAAGACGACCTGGGCCTCGCCGCGTTCGAGCCGGCGCAGCACCTGCGCGACCTTCTGCTCAAGCGTGAACTCGCGTTCGCCGTAGTCGGTGCCCTCGCGCAGCACGAAGGATTCCACGACGCCGCGCAGCGCTGCGGCAGACAGCTCCCGGTAGGGAACCGGGATCGGGGCCTCGTCCTCCCCAGGGACCTCGGTTGTGCTCATGACCGGGCCAGTATACGAGCCCTCCGCTGCCGCGCGCCCACGCAAGCCGCCGCCTGGTGCCGGATATCGGCCCGGATGCCGTGGCCGGGCCCCCGGTCATGGTTTATCGTAGCCGCACGAGGCGAACGTCGGGCCTGGCATTGCCCATGCTTGATCCGTATTCGCACCCCACACTACACGGGATCACCGACATGTCACCGCGACTACGACTCCTGCTGCCCCTGGCCGCGCTCTGCACGGGCATGGCCCCCCTATGCAGCGCCGGGAACGACGGCGCCCGGCCGGCGCCGGTGCTGCTCGCGCAATCCACGGGAGGATTCACCGCCGGCCCGGTCACCGAGACCGCGCACGGATCGGAGACGACGGCCACCGAGGCGCCGGCGGCGACGCCAACGGACACGAAGCCCGCGGCTGCCGCGGACAAGCCCGCCTTCGAGGTCGAGTCCAGGCCGGCCGAGACCAGCCAGGGCGGAGGCTGGTCGAACATGATGCGCAGCGTCACCGGCTTCCTCGGCGGCTCGCGTGCCACGACGCAGGAACCGCGGGTGACCGCCACCATCGGGGTCCGCGGCCTCAGCGCGGCGCAGATTGGCTCCGCCAGCCCCGACTACAGCCAGGTGCAGAAACTCGAGCAGCTGGCTGTCAGCCAGGGTGACGCGATGAGCTTCGCGCAGAGCGGGCAGCTGAAGCCGCAGAACGTCCAGTTCCTCGCGCCGCCCGCGCGCTAGCCGTATTCCGACTCCGACCAACCGAACGGGAACACGATCATGAAACCAGGCGCGGCAATCAGCACGGTGGTGATGGCGGCGGGATTCGCGGCCGCGGCATCGGCCGTCGATTTCGGCAACATCAACCTGGGCGGCGTCCAGAAGGTGCTGGGCGCAACCCAGAAGGTCGCGACCGCCATGCGCGACATCTCGCCGCAGGAGGAGACCGAGATCGGGCGCGGCATGGCGGCGGGGCTCCTCGGCGCCGCTCCGCTGCTCGATGACGCGGAGGCCCAGCGCTACGTCAATCGGGTCGGCCGCTGGTGCGCCGCCCAGGCCGGCCGCCCCGAGCTGCAGTGGCGGTTCGGGGTACTCGATGACGACGACATCAACGCCTTCGCCGCCCCTGGCGGTTACGTCTTCGTGACCAAGGGACTGCTGGCCGTGGCCGGCAGCGAGGCCGAGCTGGCCGGGGTGTTGTCGCACGAGATCGGGCACGTCATCGCCAAGCACCATCTCAACGCCATCAAGAACCAGGCGATGCAGGGCCTGCTGGGCGATCTCGCCGGCGAGGCCTTGAGCGGCGGCAAGTTCAACGCCGCGCCCTTCATCGCCGGCGGCATGAACCTCTTCGCCAAGGGCCTGGACCGCAAGGACGAGTACGAGGCCGACCGCCTGGGCGTGGTAGTCGCCACCCGCGCGGGCTACGAGCCCTACGGCCTGCCGCGCATGCTGGTCAAGCTCGGCCAGATGAACCCGCAGTCGAGCGGCCTGCAGCTGATGACCAGCACCCACCCGCCGGCCTCGGATCGTCTCGCGCGCCTGCAGCAGCTCATGTCCGGGGGGTTCGAACGCTATGGCGGTCAGCCGTTGCTGGAGCAGCGCTACGCGGAGAATCTGCAACACCTGTTTCCGCGGTGAAGCGATCGGATCCGCCCCGACACACTCAGCGGCGACTCGCCTGCCATGAAACCGGTTGCCATCTTTCAGCACGACCATCTGAACTTCCCCGCGTACTTCGGCGAGTTCCTCCGCGCGCGAGGACATGCGATCCGCCATGTGCGCCTGGACCTGGGCGAGCCCGTGCCCACGGACGTCAGCGAATTTTCGGGGCTAGGATTCATGGGCGGTGTGATGAGCGTCAACGACGAGGACGTGCACCCCTTCCTGACCGGGGAGCTGCGCCTCATCCGCGAGGCGCACGGCGCCGGCATACCGGTGATCGGACACTGTCTCGGCGGGCAGTTGATCAGCAAGGCCTTGGGCGGACGGGTGGACCGCAACCCGGTGCCCGAGATCGGCTGGCATCCGCTGCGCAAGCTTCCTGGCGCCGCGACCGAGCGATGGCTGGCCGAGCTGCCCGAGACCTGCATGGCCCTGCAATGGCATACGGAGACCTTCACCGTGCCGGCTGGCGCCGAGCCGATGCTCACCAGCGAGCACTGCGAGAACCAGGCGTTCGCAATCGGCAACTGCCTGGCCCTGCAGGCCCACGTCGAGGTGACCGCGGACGTCATCGACACCTGGATCGAGGAGAGCGGCGCCGACCTCACGCCTGCCGCCGATCACGTGCAGGGCGTGGAGGACCTGCGCGCGGGCGCGAGGATCCACGCCGGCAGCCTGCGCCGCCTCGCCGACGCGCTCTACGGCCGCTGGGTGTCGCTGCTGCGGCCATGAGGCGGAAGCGGCGCGGGTTCGACTCCGGCGTCAACCACATCGAGGAGGGCAACGGATGAGAGTCGAGCGGACCGGGTTCGATCGCGCCAAGCAGGAGATCGGCGCGATGCTGGACCGGATGGGGCAAGAGGTCTCGCAGGCCCTCGAAGCGGTGATGACCGCGCTGCGAGATCGCGACCGGGATCGCGCGCACCGGCTCATCGAGGCCGATCGCGGGATCAACCGCCAGTACGACCAGGTGCACGACGCCTGCGTGGTGCTCATCGCCAGGGAACAGCCCGTGGCGAGAGAGCTGCGCCAGGTGGTCGCCGACATACACATCGCCGCGGAGCTCGAGCGCATGGCCGATCACGTGGCGGATATCGCCAGGACGGTGCTCGACCTCGACCAGCATCCCCTGCCGCCGGTTCTCGAACAGCTGCAGACCATGACGAGCAAGTGCCGGCGGATGCTCGACGCAGTGATGTCGGCGCAGCGTGAGCGCGACAGTGGCAAGGCGGCCGCCGTCGCCGCCGAGGACGACCAGGTCGACGCACTGAACGGCGAGATCGTGCAGCGCGCCGTCGCCTTCATGCAGCAGGATGCCGGCACTGTCATGAACGGCACGCGGGCGATCTGGTGCGCGCATCACCTGGAACGGATCGCGGACCGCGTGACCAACATCGCCGAGCAGGTCTACTTCATCGAGAACGGCGAGACGGTGGATCTGAACCGCGCCTGAGGACCGCCAGCGGGGACTCGGTCCTGCCCCTCACCGGCGGGCACCCGCGCCAACTGGCGATGCCCCCGGCTCCGCCCGCCGCGCGCCGGCGCTGAGTACGCGCCGCGACCGCGGCCTGCCCGCTTCAGTCAGCTCCCCACAGGCGGGCGTAATCCTCGTAGTCCAGGTGTACCGCACGCTGCAGCACGCCGTCGGCGTGGCGCAGGTAGACGTCCGGCAGATTGTGGCCATTGAAACGGTGCGCCTTCGCCAGACTGTAGGCGCCCACGCCCGCGAAGGTGAGACGCGAGCCGACCGCGAGCGGCTCGGCAAAGGCGTACTCGCCGAAGAGATCGCCCGCCAGGCAGGTCCCGCCCGCGAGCAGGTATCGGAAGGCCCCTCCGGGCTCGGCCTCCAGCACGGGCGGCACCCGCCCGTACTCGAACACCTCCGGCTGATGATTGACGGAGGTGTCGAGCACGGCGACGGTCTTGCCCGCGCTGTCGAAGACATCGACCACGCTCGCCACCAGGCTGCCGGCCGCCCCGACAACGCCCTTGCCCGGCTCGATGTAGACCTCCAGGCCGTGACGCCGCCGCAGCGCCCGCACGCACGCGGCGAGCTCCTCTGCTTCCGCCGCGTCGGCGTAGTAGCC
>CAZTPK010000153.1:0-5312 GCA_964614765.1 uncultured Gammaproteobacteria bacterium | reverse complement strand
TCGACGACCACGTCGGCGCGCGGCGCGAGGCCCCGTTCCCAGGGAAGCGCCGGCACGCCCTCGGCCTCCAGCCGCTGCAGGTGCGTGCGCGCGTCGCCGCGCACGGTCTGCACGTCACCGACCACGCGGACCTCGACCGCAACACCGGCGCGCCGCGCGAGCCGTGCCAGCACGAAGCCGTCGCCGCCGTTGTTGCCGGTGCCGGCGATCACCGCGATCGAGGCGGCCTGCGGCCAGCGCTGGCGCAACACCTCGAAGGCGGCGTTGCCCGCGCGCTCCATCAGCACGGCGCCGCCGATCCCGTGAGTCTGGATCGCCGCGCGGTCCAGCGCCCGCACACCCTCGGCGCGGTAGAGATGACGCGGAAGTTCGGTGGTCACGCCGCTCATCGCGCCATCGGCTCAGATGCGGAAGTGCTGGGCGCGATAGTGCCGCAACTCCTCGATCGAGTCGCGGATGTCGTTGAGCGCCAGGTGCGACGAATTCTTCTCGTAGAGGGGAACATTCGGCGCCCAGCGACGGACCAACTCCTTGACGGTGCTGACATCGAGATTGCGATAGTGAAAGAATTTCTCCAGCCGCGGCATGAGGCGAAACAGAAAGCGGCGATCCTGGCAGATGCTGTTGCCGCACATCGGCGAGGTCCGCGGCGGCACGAATCCGGCAAGAAAGGCCAAGGTCCGCTCCTCGGCCTCGGCCGTGCCGATCGTGCTGGCGCGCACCCGCGCCGTGAGCCCCGACTTGGCATGCTGCGTGGTGTTCCATTCGTCCATGGCGGCGAGCACGGCGTCGCTCTGGTGTATCGCGAGCACCGGCCCTTCGGCAATGATGGTGAGCTGCGGATCGGTGACGACAGTCGCGATCTCGATGATATGATCCGTATCCGGATTCAGCCCGGTCATCTCCAGATCGATCCAGATCAGATTGTCGGCGGAGACTGTCACTTGCGCTTTCCTTTCAGGGCCTGGTCCGGCCATGCATGCATCCGACCATGAACACCTTTACCTACGTCTTCCTCGCAGTGCTGGCGCTCAACCTCGGGCTGCACATCTGGCTCGACCGTCGCCACCTGCGGCACGTGCTCGCGCATCGGTCCGCCGTGCCCGACGCCTTCGCCGGCCAGATCCCGCTCGCATCGCATCAGAAGGCCGCCGATTATACGACGGCCCGACTGCGCTTTGACCTCGTCGAAACCGTGTTCGGCGCGATTGTACTGCTGGGCTGGACGCTGGGCGGCGGGTTCGACCTGCTGGATCGCTGGGTGCGCGGTTTCGGATGGCCGGACGTCGCCACCGGGGTTGCCTTCCTGCTCGCGGGAATCCTGCTGCTGGCGATCATCGACCTGCCGGCCCAGGTCTATCGCATCTTCGTCATCGAACAGCGCTTCGGCTTCAACCGCACCACGATAAGGACCTTCCTCTCCGACCTGCTCAAGAGCGCAGCACTGCTGCTGGCGCTGGGCGCGCCGCTCGCAACGCTGGTCATCTGGCTGATGCGGAACTCCGGCGCGCTGTGGTGGTTGTACGTCTGGCTGGCCTGGACCGGCTTCAGCCTGCTCATGCTGTGGGCGTTTCCGGTGTTCATCGCGCCGCTGTTCAACAGGTTCGAACCCCTCACCGACGGCGGGCTGGTCGATCGCATCGAGCGCCTGCTCGCCCGCACCGGCTTCCGCTCGAGCGGGCTTTTCGTCATGGACGGCTCGCGCCGATCGGCGCACGGCAACGCCTACTTCACCGGCTTCGGCGCCAACAAGCGCATCGTCTTCTTCGACACGCTGCTGAAGGAGCTCAGCGGCGAGGAGATCGAGGCGGTGCTCGCGCACGAGCTCGGCCACTTCAAGCGCAGGCACGTCCTCAAGCGCGTGGCGGCGATGACGGTCGTCAGCCTCATCGGGCTGGCCGTCCTGGGCTGGCTCAGCGGACAGCCGTGGTTCTACAGCGGACTGGGGATCTCCACGCCGTCGGTGCACACGGCGCTGATGCTGTTCCTGACCGTCTCGCCGGTGTTCACCTTCGTGCTGCAGCCGCTGCTGAGCGGATGGTCGCGGCGGCACGAGTTCGAGGCCGACGCCTACGCGGTGGAGCAGTCCGATGGTCGCGCGTTGATCCACGCACTGGTGAAGCTCTACAAGGAGAATGCAAACACGTTGACCCCCGATCCCCTGTATTCGGCCTACCACGACTCCCACCCGCCCGCGCCGATACGCGTGGCGCACCTTCAGGCGTTGATGCGTTGACCATGCGGGCGATGTGCGCAGCGGTCTTGGCGCTGGCCGCGATGGCGGCATACGCTGCGGATTCAGCGGCGGCCGATGCCGAGCGCGGGCGGCAGCTGAACGCGGCCAACTGCCAGCAGTGTCACGACGACGGCCTGTATCGCAGTTCGGCCCGCAAGGCCGGGAGCATCGCAGCGATCGCCGCGCAGGTGCGCAAGGGCGAGCAGGCCCTCGGCCTGGGTTGGAGCGACGAGGAAGTCGCCGACGTGACGGAGTATCTCAACAAGACCTATTACCGGCGGGCCCGCTGACGGCCGGCCGTCGCGGCGCCGCACGCCGCGTGCCGCGCCCTGGCAGTTCCTAATGGCAGAGCGACAAGCCAGGGCGGCGCGCCGCTCCGGTTGCGGGCCCGGCGCGCCTCGCGATGTCGGGCGCAGTCGGGAATGGAGTTCGACATCACGGTAGCCCGGGAACGGGACACCCCGTGAGCGGTAGCCGGACCCGCGACAGGAATATCCATTGGGACTTGATCGGTAATTCCGCCTACGCGGTGCTCAAGGATCAGACCGCCTTCAGTCCGGCCATGGTCACCAGAAATCCCTGACCAGGGCGTACGGTATCCCTGCTATTCAGTAGACCAGGGTGAAATTCAGCGACCCGTACTTGCTGGTATCGTCCTGATCCTCGAACTCCTGCGAGCGATACACCTGCGAGTAGGTGAGCTTCATGCGGCGGAAGGTCACGCCCGCGCCCCAGATGAAATCGCCGACGAGATTCTCCTTGTCCACGCCGTGCGAGTCCCCGGAGGTGTTGCCGTCGAGAAAGATGTCGCGCAGCACCGCGCGGCCGGTGATGGCGCCGAACACGTGCACGCCGAAGCGATCGGGATCGTGGCGTGGCGCGTCCGCCGTCAGCACCGGCGCGCTGACGTCGCCGCCCGGCCGGATGAGCGAGGTGCCGAAGTCCGACGGTATGTTGCGTCCGAAGCGCAGCTCCACGCCGGCGTTGGCGTAGGTGTAGACAGTGCCGGCCGCCGCGCCCGCGTGCCCGATCACGTCGGCGCCCAGCAGCGAGGAGGGCTCGAAATAATCCCAGAAGCGCTGCTTGCGCTGGTAGAACAGCGAGAATGCCACCTCGTTGTCGAGCTGATTGCCCCAGCCCTCGGCGGTGGGAATGTCGCGGACCTCGTGCACGAAATTCTGCGTCTCCTCACCGAGCGCGGCCGGCCCGACGATCCCGAGCTGCAGCTCGAAGGTGTCCAGGGCGCGGCTATTCTTGCTGTTCAGCGACATGCCGCCGAAGAGCCACCCCGCGTATGGGCGGTCGTCGGGGATCAGTGCATCCTCCTGGATGTCCCGGGGCGTGAACAGCTTCTGTCCGATGAAGAATCCGACGTTCTTCTCGCGGCCCGGATGGACGCGATCCATGGATTCGAAGAACCCGCGCATCCACTCGGGGGTGTGCTCCCACTGCTTGAACTGGCGCAGGTCGCGCGACATCCATGACAGCTTGATGCCGTTTGTATAGTAACGATCGTCGCCGGTGAACAGATCGTTCTCGAACAGCACGCTGAAGGTGCCGCAGGCGATGGAGCGGTGCACCGGATCGTCGCAGGAACCCTCTTCCACCGCCAATGCGGGGGCGGGAGCCGCCGCGATGGCGAAGGCGATCCATGCGCCGCGCGTGTCGCGGGTCTGCGGCGCTGATGCGAACCGATCAGTCACAGCTCCCTGCGCGCGGCGAGCGCGTGCGAGAGCGTCCCGCCGTCGACATAGCCCAGTTCGCCGCCGAGCGGAACCCCGTGAGCGATGCGCGTCGCGCGCAGGTTGCGGCGATGCGCGATCTGGGCGATGTAGTGCGCCGTCGCCTCGCCCTCAACGGTCGTCCCGGTCGCCAGTATCACCTCCTGCACCTCCCCCCGATCGAGCCTGTCGGCAAGCTTGTCGATGCCGATGTCTTCCGGGCGTATGCCGTCCAGCGGGGACATGCGTCCCATCAGCACGAAATACAGTCCGCGGTAATCCGCGGACTGCTCGATCGCGCTCACGTCCGCCGGACTCTCCACCACGCACAGCAGCGAGCGGTCACGCCTCGGACTCGCGCACAGCGTACACAACGGGGTCTCGCTGAAATTGCGGCACTGCTCGCAATGCCCGACGCGCTGAACGGCGGCGAGCAGCGCCTCGGAGAGCCGGCGCCCGCCCTCCCGATCGCGTTCGAGCAGGTGAAAGGCCATGCGTTGCGCCGACTTCGGCCCGACTCCGGGCAGGCAGCGCAGGGCCTGGATGAGCTGGTCGAGCAGCGGTGCTTCGCTCACCGTGCAGGGACGCTCCGCCTGCGGCGCCGGCTCAGAACGGCAGCTTCATGCCGGGCGGGAGCGACATGCCCGCCGTCAGGCCGGAGAGCTTGTCCTTGCTCATCTGTTCGACCCGGCGCACCGCGTCGTTGACGGCCGCCGCGATCAGGTCCTCGAGCATGGCCTTGTCGTCCTGCATGAGGGTCGGGTCGATCTCTACCCGCTTCACGTCGTGCCGCCCGGTCATGGTGACCTTGACCAAGCCCGCGCCGGACTCGCCGGTGACCTCCATGGCCGCGATCTGCTCCTGCGCGCGCTGCAGGTTCTCCTGCATCTGCTGCGCCTGCTTCATCAAATTGCCCAATGGGCCTTTCATGGCTGGCTCCTCGATGTCGATTCAAAAATCCGTTCACTCCGGCGCCCGCGTGCTCACCTTCTCGATGACGGCCCCGAAACGTTCGCGCAGCGCGGTCACGTTCGGATCGCTCTCGATCGCGGCGAGCGCCGCCTCCTCGCGCTCCACCTCGCGCCGGCTGCGAGTCTGCGCCGGCGACTCCGCGCCCTGAACCTCCTGCAGACTCAACTGCAGCCTGAGGTGCGCCCCGTGGCGCGCCTGGATGGCCTGCTCGAGGCGACCCTCCGCCGCCGGGCTGCGCAGGTTCGCGTAGGCCGGCGCCAGGGCGAGCCGAAACAGGTTGCCTTCGGTGCCAAGATACACACATTGCGCGGCGAGTTCGCGCACCCTGCCGCTCAGGCCGAGCTCGTTCAGCATCACGCTCCAGTCCGCGGACTCCGCCCGGG
>CAZTPK010000152.1:1071-5319 GCA_964614765.1 uncultured Gammaproteobacteria bacterium | reverse complement strand
GCCGCTACGAGGTGGCGACCGCCGCCGATGCCCCGGCGGCGATCGCGCTTGCCGCCGGCCGGCGCTTCGACTACGCGGTGGTCGATCTGCGCATGCCCGGCCCCTCCGGTCTCACCGTGGTGGAGGCCCTGGTCCGCGATCAGCCCGGCATCCGCATCGTCGTGCTGACCGGCTACGCCAGCATCGCCACGGCGGTGGAGGCCATCAAGCTCGGGGCGGTGCACTATCTCACCAAGCCGGCAGATGCCGACGAGGTGATCCAGGCCTTCACGCGCCAGGCCGGTGACGTCCACGCACCGGTTCCTGACACTCCGCCGTCGGTCGGGCGGGTGGAGTGGGAGCACATCCAGCGCGTGCTGGCTGACTGCGACGGCAACATCTCCGAGGCGGCGCGCAAGCTCGGTATGCATCGGCGCACCCTGCAGCGGAAGCTGCACAAGCGCCCGGTCCGAAGCTGAACGAGCGCCGGGGGGCAACGGGGACCCCGGCCGGTCCGCGATCCGCGGCAACCTCCGGTGGGTCCCGTGCATCCCGGGGCATCCCGCCGCGCAAGAGAATAGGCATGACTCTTGTATCAACGGGGGCTGGAGGACCGTCGATACATGTTTGGTATCACCCGCAAAGCCGCACCCGTCGCCGCACCGGCCCCGGCCACCCCTGCCGCCCTGGACGCCATCGTCGAGGCCCTGCAATGGTTCGACCCCTTCAAGAGCCTGGACACCTCGGACCTGCTGGTGCTCGCCACCAAGGCGAACATCGAGCAGATCCCGGCGCGGCAGTCGCTGTTCAAGCAGGGCGCCAACGACCCGTGGATGTTCTGTCTCATCGCGGGAACGGTGGAACTGAAGGCGGCCGACGGCCGGACCCAGCCGGTGGTGGCGCGCAGCCCCGCCGCGCGCAATCCGCTCTCGCCGCTGAAGCCGCGGCAGCACACGGCCGTGACGGTGACCCCGGCCACCTGCATACGCATCGATGTCTCCGAGCTGGGCGACATACACTACATGCTCACCCAGTCGCACGACGACTATTCGGTGCACGAATTCACGACCAGCGCGCCGGTCTCCGACGTCGTCCACATGCACGAGCTCACGCTGCTGAGCGAGGGCTTCGTCCTGCCGAGCCTCCCGGAAGTGGCGGTCAACGTGCGGCGCCTGATCGACGACGAGAGTGCGACGCTCAACGACGTCGCACACGTGGTCACCAAGGACCCGGGGCTGACGGCGAATCTGCTGAAGGCCGCCAACAGCGCGCTGTTCCGCGCCACCACGCCGATCCAGAACTGCACGCAGGCGATCATGCGCCTGGGCGCGAAGACCACGCGCCAGCTGGTAACAGCCTTCGCCCTGCGCAACCTGTTCACCACCACGCAGCCGGAGCTGCGGCGGCGCATGCGCGCGGTGTGGGAGCACAGCAACGAGGTGGCCGCCATCAGCATGGTGATCGCCAAGCTCGTGCGCCGCTTCGACGTCGAGGAGGCCATGCTCGCCGGGCTGCTGCACGACATCGGCATGTTGCCCATCCTGAACTATGCCGCCAATCATCCCTCGCTTATCGACGATCCGGTGACCTTCGAGCAGTTCGTGATGGCCACGCGCGTACGGGCCGGGGTCACGGTGCTGCAGGAATGGCGTCTGCCCGCCGAGATGATCACGGTGGTCCACGAGTGCGAGAACTGGTGGCGCGACTCGGGCCCGGAGGCCGATCTCGCCGACGTGGTGCTCGTCGCGCAAATCCACAGCTACCTCGGCAAGCCCGAGCGTCCCAACATCCCCAGCATGATCAATCTGCCGGCGTTCAGGAAACTCGCCGGCACCGGCGTCACTCCAACGCTCAGCCAGCAGATCCTGAGCGAGGCGCAGGCGGAGATCGCCGATGCCAGGCTGCTGCTGGCCTGAGCGATCGCGCTTCCGACTCCTCGCTGCAAGCGCCTGATTCGTCACCGCGCGGCGACTTGGCGCGCCCGCCGAGTTGTGGGAACATGCCGCGCCATGCATGCCTTTGCATGACCTGAAGCCCGGTTCTCCATCGGCCCGGCGCCGGGATCCCGCGTCGACGGTCTCATTCCCATCGTTCACAGGAAGACATTAATGAAATCTATCAAGCCATTGGTGGTTGCAGCGTTGTTGATTGCACCGGTCGCGCAGGCGCAGGAAGAGGGAGGCGCACTGGCCACCGACAAACAGAAGTTCAGCTACGCCGTCGGCATGCAGATCGGCCAGAGCCTCGCGAACCAGGGCGTCGAACTCGATGCGCAGGCATTCTCCATGGCAGTGCAGGACGCGCTCACCGGCGCGGCGCCGAAGCTTTCTCAGGAGGAAGCCGAGAAGATCGTCAAGACGCAGCGCGTGGCCATCGCCAAGGCTCGTGCCGAGAAGAACGCAGCGGCGGGCAACGCGTTTCGCGAGGAATACAAGCAGAAGGAAGGCGTGAAGGCGTTCGACAACGGCATCCTGTATCGCGTGCTCAGGGAAGGCACGGGCCCGAAGCCGACCCTGGCGGACGTGGTCGAGGTCAAATACGAGGGCAGACATGCCAGCGGCCAGGTGTTCGATTCATCCGAAGCGCAGGGCGGGCCGGTGAAGTTCCCGCTCAAGGGCATCATCAAGGGCTGGCAAGACACGCTGCAGAAGATGCCGGAAGGGTCGAAGTGGGAGATCGTCGTGCCGCCCGAGCTCGGTTACGGCATGGAGGGCGGCGGCCCGATCGGCCCGAATGAGACGCTGGTGTTCACGATCGACCTCGTAAAGGTCGGCGCCGCCAACGCTCCGGCCAACTGAAGCGTTGGGATTCGCGAGCAAGGGCCTGGCGCGCGCGCGTCAGGCCCTTTGCTTTTCTGCCGGCGACATCAGGGCGGAGCAACGGAGCTGCATCAGGCCTTGGACGGCAGGTCGCGGCGCCTGAAGAGATGAAACTCGCGCCACAGGCCGCCGTTGCCGTACTGCCTGAATCCCCAGCGCATCCAGCCTACCAGCGCGAAGGCCAGCCACAGCGCCCACGCCAGCATCGCCAGGTGGTAGACGATGAGCGGCACGGAGGTGATCGATACGCTCGGCAGCGCCGCCATGACGTGATCCTGGTACCAGTTCAACTGTGTGGCGCTCGAGGCGTTGCCGCCGATCTGCATCTCCGGCAGGCCGAGCAGGCCGCGGCGGATCGCCTGGTACAGGCAGTACAGCGCCGCCAGTGTCAGCGCCGCCAGGCCGATCTGGCCGAGATTGAAGGCGGTCTTTGCCACGCTCGCCGGCCAGCGCCCGCGCCACCCCAGCGCAAGCAGCCAGCCGACCACGATCAGGGCCATGATGATGGACACCTGGCTCAGGCCGATGCCGAGCAGCAGCCAGGAGACGACACCGAGCGGTGTGAGCGGCACGCGCGCGAGCGCGATGGCCGCCAGCACGATGACGACCAGCAGGCCCCAGAACATCACCGCCGGTCCGAGGAGCGGACCGCGCGTGAGCAGGATCCAGCGGTCCACGGGCATCGCGACCTGCGTGCTGGCGTTGACGCTGGCGATGCCGAGATCGACGCCGGAGGTGCGATAGCGGTTGGCGATGCCGCGCCCCTCGCGCCAGTTGAGCACGTAGCTCTGCGCCCCCGGGGCGAGCGGCAGCGTCACCAGGCGACCCTGCTGCCGGATCGGCTGCGCCACGCCGTTCATGGTCGCGGACTGCAGTGTCGCGCCCTCGGGCAGCGTGATGGTGTGCTGACCGCCCTGGCTGCTGCGCGCCTCCAGCGTCAGCTCGACGTCGGTGGTGCGCTCGCCGGGGGTGTACACGAGGCGACTGGCGTCGATGGTGAGGGTGCCGCCGGGCACGCCCTCCGGGCGCGTGATCGCGAGCGTGACGGATTCGCCCGGCCACGGCCGCCACTCCGGCAGCCAGTTGCCCTGCGTGTTCTGGTGATGCACCACCGGGATGCCCGTCATCGTGGCGTGCAGTACCGGGCTCACGTCGGCGCGCCACACCTCCACCCAGCCCGTGGTATCGGGCGCCGTCAGCGTGATCTCCGGTTGCCTCGTCAGCACCGAGTCGAAGCCCGTCTCGGTCTCCTGCGCCGCGAGGTTGACCTGCGCCTTGCCGTCGACCACGCGCACCTGCTCGGTGGTGATCGACTCACCGGCAAGCAGCGGGACCTCGAGCACGATGGCGCTGTCGGGCGCCGACAGGCGCACGATGCGAGTCTGCACGCGCCACTCCAGCCCAAGCAGCAGCGTGCGCTCCACACGCGCGAACGTGGGCAGCGTCGGCG
>CAZTPK010000152.1:0-1061 GCA_964614765.1 uncultured Gammaproteobacteria bacterium | reverse complement strand
CCTTCATGGCGGCGTCGTCGCCGTTGTCCGCCTCGCGCGTCAGCACCAGCTGCGCGTCGCTGGTGCCGTCCTCGCGCACGCCGTCGATGCGCCAGCCGGGCGCCTGTTCCACCTCGACGCGTCGCGGCGCCAGCGGCAGCGGCAACTGCACCGAGCCGCGCGGCGGCAGCGGGCCGCTCAGCAGGACCTGGTGCGCGCCGGGACCGACACGCAGCCAGAGATCGCCCGCCGGCGAGCGAGCCAGCGCGTCGGTGGCCACACCATCGACGCTGACCTCGGTAGGCAGCCAGTGATCGCGCGCGCCCGGCAGGGGCACGACGACGTGCTCGACCGCGTGCACCTCCAGGCGCAGCTGCAGTTGGTTCTCATGCACGCCCAGGCGCAGTAGCGGCGCCTTGGCGCAGGCCGGCATGCACTCCGGGGCGGCGGTGAGGCGCGCGCGCAGTTCATTGAGCAGATCCGGCGTCGGGTAGTCCTGGGCGATCGCGGGCGGCGAGTGCGCGCCGGCGAGGAAGGCGAGCGCCATGGCCGCCGGGGCCGCGGCGCCGCCGATCCGGCGCGCTCCGGGGAAGCCGGCGCGTACGAACGCGATCGCGAGCAGCGCCACCAGCACCACGCGCAGCAGATTGAGCAGCAACTGCTGGCGGGGCGAGATCAGCATCAGTCGCAACTGCTGATCCTTCTCCACGGTGCCGTGCCATGTGAGAGGCACCTGCGTCCAGCCCCAGCGCGGCAGGCCCGGGCCGGTCTGCACGTTGGCCTTCGGGTCGACCTCCTGGTAGTTCTGCGAGCTGTAGTCGGCGCTGGAATAATCGATGACCGAACGCTTGCGCTTGCCGACCAGCTCCTCGAGCTCCTGCCGTCGCTCCGCCCCCTCGGCCTTCATCGCCTCGATCTCCCCCGTCAACGCCTCCTGCGTCGTGGTCGCCATGTCGGCCGCTGGCGGCTCGCCGGCGGCGCCTGCCTCCGGCGCCATCGTCGGGATGGGCGCGGCGGGCCGTGGCAGCTCAGGCCCGCCCTCGGCGGCGACGCTGCGCCACTCCTGCTCGAGCTGCGGGAAC
>CAZTPK010000151.1:0-5330 GCA_964614765.1 uncultured Gammaproteobacteria bacterium | reverse complement strand
GGCATGGTACGGGCAGCGCTGCGGCGACGCAACGCGGTGGCGTTCCGGAGCGCCCGGGCCCGTCCCGCCCGCGACGGTCGGGCGCAGGCTGTCCAAGGGCGCGCGCGGGTCAGGCGCCGTCGGCCGCGGCCTTCTTTTTCTTCTTCTCGGTCCTCCCGGCGGGCTTGGCCGGTTCGCTGGCCGCTTCCGGCTTGGCGCTTGCCTCCTTGGTCTCCGCAGGCTTCTCGGCGCCGGCGACATCCTCGCCTTCCTTCTTCTTCTCGGCCGCCGGCTTGCCCTTGTCGCGGAAGTCGGTGACGTACCAGCCGCTGCCCTTGAGCTGGAATCCGGCGGCAGAGATCAGCTTCCGCAGCTTGTTTTTCTTGCACTTCGGACACTGCGTCAGCGGCGGGTCCTTGAACGATTGCATGGCCTCGAGCTGATGACCGCAGCCCGCGCAAGCGTACTCGTAAATCGGCATTCGCGTCTCCCGTTGTTCCTGGCAGCGAGTTGTAGCAATTCGGGTACGGGCAAAATAGGGGCTGGCGCAAAAAAATCAAGGCCATGGCGCCGCGGAGAGCGCGGGGTCGCGCGCTTCCCAGCGCGCCGGCGGCGCGGTATCATCGCGCCCCTTTGCGGCATCGCCTCCCGCCCCGTCACCGGGCCGTTAGCTCAGCCGGTAGAGCAGCGGACTTTTAATCCGTTGGTCGCAGGTTCGACTCCTGCACGGCCCACCATCGTCTGCCCGGCCCCCCGCACGCGCCCCTGATCGACGCAAGGCCAGTCGGTCCGACAATGAAGATCCGTGCGCATGACGTCCGGGACGCACGCCCTGGCGGGCTTGCGGGGCGCCTTGGGATTTCGAGCCGCGGCCACGGGATCGAAGGCAAGGCGGCCTCGTGCGAGGGGCCGAGGCGGCAGGGGGCGCTGCCCGGTTGGCGGTGAAGGGTGCGGTTTGCCGCTGCAGCGATGCACAGTGATAATTATCGGCCTCCGGGCAGGCCGCTTGCGCGGCGCCGTCGGCTAACAGGCACAGGGAGCTCGTGTGCAGCCCGAGATGCTGAAGCCATATCTCGAGATGAAGGAGACGGGGAGGCTGCCCTCCCCGCACGGAGTGGCGTTGCGCCTCGCGGAGCTGGCGCAGCGGGACGACGTCGGTCTCCAGGAGATCGCCCGCGTGCTGCAGCACGACCCGGCCATGTCCGCAAGGGTGGTGAAGCTCGCCAACAGCGCCGGCCGCAGTGCACGCCCCATCGTCGCCGTCAGCGATGCAGTGGGATTGCTGGGTCTGAACCACGTGCGGCAGGTGGCGCTGGGCTTTGCCCTGCTCGCGGAGTACCGCAACGGCAGGTGCGAAGGCTTCGATTACGCTACGTTCTGGTCGCGCTCGCTGGCTACGGCCCTGGCCGCGCGGCGGCTGGCGGGTGGATCGGGGCTGACCTCCGGGGAGGAGTGCTTCACTGTGGGCCTCTTGCTCGACATCGGCAGCCTTGCCCTGGCGACGGTATACCCGGCGGAGTTCAGCGAGCTGCTCGCGGAGTGCATCGGCCTGTCCGCGCCGGAACGCCTGCGCAGGCAGCGCGAACGTTTCGCCATCGTCGAAGGCGAGCTCACGGCGGCGCTCATGGCCGAGTGGGGACTTCCAAAAGTATTCATCGAGGCGGCCTTGCACCGCGACGAGCCCGAATGCGCAGAGCTCGAGGGGGCGCCGCGAACGCGCCAACTCGCCCACGTGCTGGCGCTGGCGTCGCACATGGCGGGGCTGTGCGTGTGCGCCCCGGAACAGCGCGGCCGCCAGCTGACGCGCCTGTATCTCCTGGCCGCGCGGCTGGGCCTGGACGAAGAACGCATCGCCGAGGTGTTTTCGGCCCTCACAGAGGAATGGCTGGACTGGGGGCGGTTGTTGGACGTGCGCACGCAGGCCGTGCCCGATCTGGCGGCGATCCGGGCCGCGCGCACCGATCTGGCGCCCGAGCATGCGGCGCCGCCCGGCGAGAGGGCCGCCACCGGCCGCCGCGTCCTGGTCGTGGACGACAGCGCCACCGACCGCATGGTCCTGCAGGCGCTGGTGACCTCCCTGGGGTACCAGGCGTCGATCGCCCGCAACGGCAGGGAGGCGTTGGACATCGTGCTGGCGGAGCTGCCCGACATCGTGATCACGGACTGGGTGATGCCGGAGATGGAGGGCCCTGCGTTCTGCCGCGCGCTGCGTCAGGCGCCGGCGGGACGGCGCGTCTATGTCATCCTTTTCACCGCGCACAACGACGAAGAGCGGCTCTACGAGGGATTGCTGGCGGGTGCCGACGATTTCGTCAGCAAGCCGGTCAGGCCGCGGGAGATCGAGGCGCGGCTGCACGCCGCACGCCGTATCCTCGATCTCCACGGCGAACTGCTGAGCGAGCTCGAACAGATCCGGGCACTCAACGCCGAGCTGGCCGTCGCCAATCGCAGGCTGCAGGAGGCCGCGCTCACCGATCACCTGACCAGCTTGGCCAACCGGCGCTACTGCCTGCAGCGCCTGGGCCAGGAATGGGCGGCCGCCGACCGCAAGGGGCATCCGCTCAGCCTGCTGCTGATCGATATCGACAATTTCAAGGCGATCAACGATATCCACGGGCACGACGGCGGCGACGCCGTACTTCAGCGTGTGGCGGCGATGCTGCGCAGCCTTACCCGCGCCGGATCGACGGTGGGCCGCGTGGGCGGGGAGGAGTTTGTCGTCATCTGTCCCAACACCTCGATGGTCGAGGCCGCCCAGTGCGCCGAGCGCATGCGTCAGAGGATCGCCGGCAGGCCCATGGACATCTCGGGCCGGTCGCTGCCGGTTACCGTGAGTATCGGAGTGGCTACGCGCGGCCCCGGCATGGAGCAGCCCGGGGAGCTGATGAAGCTTGCCGACGAGGCGCTCTATGAGGCCAAGCGGGCGGGGCGCAATTGCGTCTCGCCGCGGCACCCCGCGCCGCGCGGCTGACTGCGATCGCGCCGCGAGCGGCAGCCTGCGCGCCGGATCGGTCCCCTACCTACTCGATGGTCACGTGCGTGACGTCGGTGGCGCCGCGGTTGTCGAGCCAGCGCAGCGTCAGGACGTCGCCCGCGCGCGCCCCCCGGAACCGGAAGGACAGCAGCGGATTGCGCGCGATGCCGGTGCCCCAGGCGCAGGACATCACCACGCGGCCGTTGTGCTCGCAGACCACCTCGGTGATGTGGTGCGCGGGGACGAGGGCGCCGGTCTGCTTGTCCTTGCGGCTGCCGGTCTCCATCACGTGCCGCATCATCGCGCGCACGGTGCAGACGCCGTCGGCAAGGCTCGTGCGCACCTTGGTGGTGGAGGGCGTGTCGGCCATTGCGTCTCAGCTGCAGCCGCCGATCAGCACTTCCACGTGGCGCCGCGCGGAGTAGAGGCGTTCGGGGGTCTGCACCACGACGATGACGTGCTCGGACTCCGCGAGCTTGATGCGCGTGGCCAGCGTGTCGGTGAGGGCACCGTCGCCGAAATCGAAGCGCGCGACGAGCGGTACCGGGTTCTTCTCCGCAACCACGACCATCGACCGCACCGGCTCCAGATCGGTCTCGACGGTGAGCGGCACCACGGCCCCGTCTTCGGCGACCTCGGGCAGGGTGATGCGGATCCGATCGCTCGGTTCGATCGCGGCGCCGCCGAACAGTTCGCGCAGCGCGTCCTCCTCGGTCCTGGCCGCGAACGCCGCCCGCGGCCATGCCGCCTGTACGGGGCGCGAGAACAGCCAGTTCGCGACGGGCAGCACAAGCGCGCCGCTCGCCGATGCGGCGAGCAGGCGGCGCCGCGAACGGTTGACAGGAGGGCGCTTGGTCATGGCAATCGATGGCCGCGGATCAGAACCTGTTCTTGTCCTTCTCTTTCTTCTCTTCGTCGAATTCCTTCTGCAACTGATCCAGGCGCGCCTGCACCCGCTCGCTCTGATAGTAATTGATGCCGGGCGCGTCCTTGGCGACCTTCAGCTGCTCGATGGCCAGCCCCAGCTCGCCGCTGCCGTAGTAGTACTCGGCCTGCGCGATGTGCGACTCGATCTTCGACCCCGACATGCCCTCGGCCTCCGCCAGCAGCCGATAGGTGCGCGGCTCCGAGCCGTGCAGCGTCATGTAGTCGCGCAGGACGGTGCGCGCGGTCTTGCCGTCGCGGGCGGCGAGCAGCGTCTCCACCTTGCCGAGCACGGCCGGCCGGTAGTCCGGATAGTCGTGCAGGATGGCATCGTAGATGGCGAGCGCGGACTTGTAGGCGCGCTGCGCGACCTGCAGCCGTGCCGAGGCCAGCCGGAAGTGGACGTTCCCCGGTTCCGCCTCGAGCAGGCGATCCAGCTGCAGGCGCGACTTGCCGTAGTCGCCCGCGGCCGTCAGCGCCAGCGCGTAGCCGTAGCGCGCGACCAGTTCGTTCTGGAACTGCCCGGCCCGCAGGGATTCGCCGTAGTAATTGACCGCCTCACGCGGCTCCTTGGCGTCGACCACGATCACCTTGGCGCGCATGAGGTGGAAGTCGGGGTTCTCCTCGTAGCGGCTCGGCTTCATCGCATTGGCGCGCTCGCGCGATTCGGCGATGCGGTTGGTGGTGACCGGGTGCGTGCGCAGGAACTCCGGTACGCTCGCCGGATCGTTGTAGCGGTTGGCCGTCTGCATGCGCTCGAAGAAATCCGGCATGCCCTGGGGGTTGAAGCCGGAGCGGGCCATGACCTGGATGCCGATGCGGTCGGCCTCCTGTTCGTTGGCGCGGGTGAAATTCAGCGCGTATTGCTGCTGGCCCGCCGCCATGGCGGCCATCGCCGCCTGGCCGTCCTGGGGGGAGACCACGCCCAGCAGTATCGCCCCAAGCATGCCGACGGCGGAGGGGATGCTGAGCCGGCTCGCCGCCTCGAACATGCGCGCGGCGTGGCGCTGGGTGACGTGCGAGATTTCGTGCGCCAGCACGCCGGCCAGCTCGCTCTCGGATTTCGTCTCACGGATCAATCCGGTGTGCACGCCGATGAAGCCGCCCGGCACCGCGAAGGCGTTCAGCACCGGGCTTTGCACGATGAAGAAATCGAAAGGATTCGTCTGCGTGTCGGCCTGGCTGGCCAGGCGCGAGCCCAGCCCCTGCAGGTAGACCTCGAGTTCCGGGTCGTCGAGGATCACGCCCTTGCTGCGCAGGTCGCGAACGAAGGCGCGACCGATCTTGTATTCCTGGTCCGGGGAGATGAACGCGCCCGCGGAGTCGCCGAAGTCCGGCAGTTCGTCCACGGAATGGGCGGCCCCGGCGGTCAAGGCCAGGCCGATCGGCAGCAGGCTGAGCAGGCGGCGCAAGGGGCTTCTACGGCGCATGGGGGGCATGGAAGGTATCTGGG
>CAZTPK010000150.1:0-5343 GCA_964614765.1 uncultured Gammaproteobacteria bacterium | reverse complement strand
TCAAAGGGAGTTGCCCGAACCCGACCGGGACGAACTACATCATCGACGTGGAGCAGGCGAGCGTCGAGGCCACCATGCGCGCGCACGGCGTGCGTCTGCTCATCCATGGTCATACCCACCGCCCCGCCATCCACGACTTCGAGCTCGACGGCACGCCCGTGCGTCGCATAGTGCTTGGCGACTGGTACGTGCAGGATTCGGTGCTGGCGTGCGACGCCGCCGGCCAGCGCCTGATGCCGGCCAGCGAGTTTCTGGCGGGCTTGGACTAGCTGACAGCCGGTATACGACGGACGGTTCGGGCGCGGCCGCGTCCGTTCGCCAGGATAGCGGCCGGCGCGAGGATCCTGCGCGGCGAGCTCAAACGGCCCAGCCGGCCAGTGTCATCAGGCCCAGGACGGTGAGCCAGACCAGGAACGTGCGCCCGACCAGGCCGCGCCCCTGCTCCACCCATTCACGTTCCTCGTCCACGGTCAGCGCCTGGCCGGCGCGATCGAATTGCAGGGCCCCGAGGCCCGCCGCCTTCACGAGGTTGTCGTTTTCCTCGGCGTGCATGGTCTGTCCAATCGACCAGCGGTCGAAGGTATGGGTGAGACTGCCCGCAAGCGCGAAGCCGAGGGCGAACAGGCGCGTCGGGATCCACATCATCAGGGCGTGCAACCGGTCGGCGGCATGCGAGAAGCCGAGCGTGCGTGAGGTGGAGACCGGACGCAGCTCCACGAGTCCGCGCATCAGCAACGCCCCGACCCCGCCCAGAACGGCAAACCAGAAATACAGTGCGAACAGCCGCCGGTTGGCGCCCGTGAAGATGGACTCGAGCACCGCCTGCGGCCGCTGCTCCGCCGTCAGCTCCGCCTGCCCCGTGAGCTCCGCGGCCGTGGCGTTGAGAGCCGCCGTGTCGCCGGCTTTCAACGCCCTCACGTACCGGTCCACGAGGTTGATGAGGTCGTGAGGTCCCATCGAATAGAGCAGCGTTGCGACCTGCAACAACACCCATAGGAGCCACAAGTGCTCATAAAAGTGCTGGAAGACCGCGCTGGCGAGGAGCAGCGGCGGCGCGAGTGTGGCGACCACACCCAGCGGACCAGCCCAGAACGACCGTTCCGCGAACACCGTATGCAGTCTGTCCGCCAGCCAGTGCAGCCAGCGCCAATCACGCCAGCGCTCCAGTGAACCGAGGTGCTGCTCCGCGAGAAACGCGATGACGATTATGATGAGTTTCATGGCGGGCGTGACTTGCGGCTCTCCTGGGGGGCTGCGGTACTGCGGCGATCCTAACCGTTATAGCGCGGCTCTGAAACGCTGCCAGTCAAAGGCCGGCCCGGGATCGGTCTTGCGCCCCGGCGCCACTTGGTCGTGGCCCACCATTCGCTCCGGCGTGATCCGGGGAAAGTGCCGCATGAGCAGCCGTCCCAGGGCCGCCAACCGCCGGTACTGGCGCGCCGTGTATGCCAGCGTGTCGGTGCCCTCCAGTTCGATCCCGATGGAGTAGTCATTGCAGCGCTGGCGGCCCCGAAACGAGGACGCGCCCGCGTGCCAAGCGCGTTTGTACAAGGACACGAACTGCACGACCGTCCCGTCACGGCGCAGAAACAGGTGCGCAGAGACGCGCATCGACGCGATTCCGCGGAAGAACGGATGTTCCTCCGGCGACAACGAGTTGGTGAAGAAACGCTCCACACAATCGCCGCCGAAGCGGCCCGGCGGCAGGCTGATGCCGTGGATCACGAGCAGATCCACATCGGTCCCCGGCGGGCGATCGTCATGGTTGGGCGAGGGGACATGCCGCGCGCCGGAGACCCAGCCGGTATTGCGATCGAGTTTCAAGAGGCGCGCTCGCTGGTATAGTGGCCGCAGGACGTCAATGCCATCTCGCCATTCCACCGAATTCTCCGCGAACCCGCAACCGCCCCACGCCATGGATCTGCTCGCCTGTGTTGAAGAGAACGTCTCGGCCGCCCTGCGCGAGGACGTCGGCAGCGGCGACATCACCGCCGAACTCATCGCGGCCGATGCCTGGTCGCAGGCGCGCGTCATCACGCGCGAGCCCGCCGTGCTGTGTGGCGTGCCGTGGTTCGACGAGGTCTACCGCCAGGTCAACGAGCACGTCACGGTGGCGTGGCACGTCTGCGACGGCGATTCGCTGCAGGCTGACCAGGAGATCTGCCGGCTGGACGGACCGACCCGAGCGCTGCTCACCGGCGAGCGGGTGGCGCTCAACTTCCTGCAGACGCTTTCCGGCACGGCCACGGCGGTGAGGCAGTACGCGGATCTCATCGCAGGCACGCACGCGAAACTGCTGGATACCCGCAAGACCATCCCCGGCCTGCGCTGCGCGCAGAAATACGCGGTACGGTGCGGCGGGGGCACCAACCATCGCATGGGCCTGTACGACGGCGTCCTGATCAAGGAGAACCACATCGCCGCGTGCGGTTCGATCACCGCGGCCGTGCGCGCCTCGCACCGCCTGAATCCCGGAAAGCCCGTAGAGGTCGAGGTGGAGAGCATCGACCAGCTCGAGGAAGCCATCGAGGCCGGCAGCGACAGCGCGCTGCTCGACAACTTCACCCTCGACATGATGTTCGAGGCCGTCACCGTAAACGCCGGCCGCATCAAGCTCGAGGCCTCCGGCGGAGTGGACCGCGAGACGATCCGGGCCATCGCCGAGACCGGTGTGGACTACATCTCGGTGGGATCGTTGACCAAGCACGTGCGCGCGATCGACCTGTCGATGCGCATATTGGCCTGACGGCGGCTGCGAAACTCCGCCCCCGGCACCCCCTGTTCGAACCCGCCGATAGCCCCCGTGCGGCGGCGGCGATCGGCGCGGCAGGGCTCAGGTAGACTACAGGCGGGCCTTCACGATGCCGTAGATCTCCTCCATCAGTGCGTCCTTGCCCTTCAGGATGCCCTCCAGCTCGGCCGTGCGGCTGTCGGCGAACTGCCGGTCCTTGATCCCGGGGACGTTGATGTAGACGTTGAGGGCCGCGCTGCGGAGCGCGGCATAGGCTGCCAGCACGGCGACTCCCGCATCGCTGATGACGTTCTTGTTGCCCTTCTCCGCCATCGGCTTGCAGAGATCGATGACCTCGGCGCAGGCGCGGGCGCAGGCGAGCGGCACATCGGTCGCGGCCTTCAGTGCCGCCTGGATGGCCTCGGAGCGCTTGGCCTTCTGCTCCTCGGTGTCCTTGGGCATGCCGTAGGCCCCCATGACCTGGTCGAACACCTCGACGTCCGCACGGACCATGTCGGTGAGCTTCGCGCGCAGCGCCTCGGTCCGGGCGAGCAGGTCCTTGATCTCGGGTTCCACCGCCTCGTAACCCTTCTTGCCGATGGTGAGATTCCCGACCATGCTGGCCAGCGCCGCGCCCATCGCGCCCATTATCGCCGCGGCACTGCCGCCGCCCGGCGTGGAGGCCTTGCTCGCGAGTTCATCCAGGAAAACTTGTACGGGTTTGTCTTTTATCATCTCGGGATACTCCAGCAGTTTGGCCCTCCGCCCGCGCCGTCGGCCGGGTCGGCACAGGGCGCGCATTATATATGTCGCGACGCCGTCTGCAGCCCCCGGAATCGTCCTGCGCACCTGATCCGGCCCGGTTGTCGGGCAAACGGCGATGCGTTAAGGTTAGGCCGCTTCCACGGTCGCCCCTCCCTGCGGGGTTCCTAGGGCGGCGGTTTTTCCGGGCAGGGCCATGCAGGCCCGCCTTGTTCCCCGTGTGAAACGAACTTCATCGCATGACGGCTGGCTTCGCGGCCGCGCGAATTCGCGTTCGTGAGGTTTTATTCGTTCAAATCCGAGCAATCTGCTTGAGGAGATCCTTACATGGCCAAGAAGTTGCTGTTCCACCTGGATACCGACCCGATGCCGAGCGTCTTCGATACCGTCGTCGCCTACGACGGTGGCGCCGATCACGTGCACGGATATGGCGGAGTCACCCCGGAAAACGTGACGCCGCTGGTGGCCGGGACGATATTCACCCGCGGCGACAAGAAGAACTCCGCCATTTTCGTGAGCGGCAGCAACATGCAGGCCGGCGAGGAACTCTTCGAGGCCGTCAAGCGCCAGTTCTTCGGCGATTTCCGCGTCTCGATCATGATCGACAGCAACGGCAGCAATACCACGGCTGCCGCCATGGTCGCCCTGCTCGCCAAGGAGATACCGCTGAAGGGCAAGCGCGCGGTGATACTCGCGGGCACCGGACCGGTCGGCCAGCGCGCGGGCGTGATGATGGCCCAGGAGGGCGCTGAAGTCATCCTCACCTCGCGCAAGGTCGATCGCGCACAGGCGGCCTGTTACGCGATGAACAAGGCTTTCGGCGTCAGCATGACCGCCGCCGCCGCCGCCGACAAGGCCTCCACCGCAGACCTGCTCGAGGGCACGCACATCGTGCTCGCGACCGGCGCCGCGGGCATCGAGTTGATGTCAGAGGACATGTGGAAGGATCACCCCACCATCGAAGCCCTGTCCGACGCCAACGCGACGCCGCCGCTCGGCATCCAGGGCGTCAAGGCCAAGGACAAGGGCGAGAAACGCCACGGCAAGCTCTGCTGGGGCGCGCTCGGCGTGGGCAACCTCAAGCTCAACCTGCACCGACGCTGCATCGGCAAGCTCTTCGAGGCCAACAACCAGGTCTTCGACGCCCCGCAGATCTACGCTCTCGCCAAGGAGATGGTCGGAAACCTCTAAAGCCCCGGACAGAGCGCTACAATAGCCGTCGGTCAATTCACGAACCCGGCCACAGGAGGTACACGGCAGCATGACGTCGACCCGTTGCGTACTGGGGGTGCTGTGCCTGTGGCTGGGGTCTTCGGCCGCCCTGCCAGCAGCGGAGCCTGCGGCGGGCCGAGCCGGCAACGTTGCTTCTGCGTCGTTCGAGGCCGGGCGCGCCGCCTACCTCGCGAAGGAGTATGACCGCGCCTTCGCCATCCTCAAACCCCTGGCCGAGAGCGGTGACGCCAAGGCGCAGGTCACGCTCGGCATCATGTACGACTACGGCTACGGCGTGGAGAAGGACGTGGCCAAGGCCATCGACTGGTACAAGAAGGCGGCCGAACAGGGCGTCCCTGCGGTGCAGCACGATCTGGGGGTGAAATACTACCGGGGGCAGGATGTTGCCCAGGATTACGAGCAGGCCGCCAAGTGGTGGCGCATGGCCGCCGAGAACGGCCTGGCGGACTCCCAGTACAACCTCGGGTACATGTATTCGCGCGGTCTCGGCGTGCCGGCGAGCGACAAGGAGGCGCTGGCGTGGTACAGCAAGGCGGCGGCCCAGAATCACATGTTTGCGCAGTACAGCCTCGCGGTCATGCACGCTTTCGGCAAGGGTGTTCCGGTCGACTTCGCGC
>CAZTPK010000149.1:0-5375 GCA_964614765.1 uncultured Gammaproteobacteria bacterium | reverse complement strand
ATGCCAGTCCGAGCGTCGAGGACATGCCCGAGTAGTTGGCGACGAAGGCGAGCGCGAGCACCGAGCCGATGGTCAGGATCGGCCGGGCCAGCTCACGCAGTGTCGCGCCGAACAGCGCGGCGCATGCCGGCGCGGGAACGCGCAGCGCCAACGCGCTGAGCAGGGCCGTCAGGAGGATCGCGGTGCCCGTGGCGCCGAGCAGGTCGAGCTTGTAGACCGCGTCGTGCGGCGCGGCGGCCGGCACGATGGGGGCGCTCTTGACCACCAGATGGTGCAGACCCGGGATCGCGACCGTCAGCGTGTACTGCTGCATGTGCTGCCTTACCGCCGGCAGGGTCCAGATCGTCACGATGGCGGTGAGCCCGATGAACGGTCCCCACGCGCGCAGGATCTCGAAAGCGGAATAAGGCGCCGCTGCGGGCGCGCGCCCGTACCTCCGCGACTGGCGACGCAGAAACAGCGTCGTCGCGAGCAGGCTCGCCATTGCCGAGGCAATGTCGGGCAGTTCCGGCCCGAGGTAGTTGGAGGTCAGAAACTGCGTGAGCGAGAACGATCCGCCGGCCACCAGGATCGCGCGCCAGGTCGCCCGGACGCCGCTCCAGCCGTCCATGACGGCCACCAGCCAGAACGGCAGCATGAGCGACAGCAGCGGCAGTTGCCGGCCGGCCATCTGACCGATCACGAACGGGTCGATGCCGCTGACCTTGCCGGCGACCACGACAGGCAAACCCAAAGCGCCGAACGCCACCGGCGCGGTGTTGGCGATGAGGCAAAGTCCCGCGGCATACACCGGATTGAAGCCCAGGCCGACCAGCAGCCCGGCGGTGATCGCCACGGGCGTGCCGAACCCCGCGGCGCCCTCGAGGAACGCGCCGAAGGCGTAGCCGATGAGCACCATTTGCAGCCGCTTGTCCGCGGTGATGTGCAGCACCGAGGCGCGCATGACCTCGAACTGGCCGCTGTGCACCACGATCCTGTAGAGGAACACGGCTCCGACCACGATCCATGCGATCGGCCACAGTCCATAGAGAAAGCCGTAGATCGCCGCTGACAGCGCCATCGCCGGGGGCATGCCGTAGCCCAGTATCGCCACCAGCAGCGCGACGGCCAGCGACAGCACGCCCGCGACGTGGCCGCGCATGCGCAGGAGCGCCAGCGACGCCATCAACAGCGCGAGCGGCAGCGCCGCGATCAGCGTCGACCACCACAGACCGTCGGCGATCGGGGTGTAGTCCTGTGCCCACTGCGGCATGCCGGTCAGCGTCCTCGAGCCACTCTTGCCGCGCCAGGCCGTTGTCGGATGGCGATCCGTCCCCTCGTCGCCTGTCCGCCCGCGGGCGATCGATACGTCCTAACCGGTCCAGCCCAGGCCCGCTGCGATGCAGTTGATCGACAACAGCAGCGAGACGAGGTGCTGCTCGGCGAGCTGCTTGTCCGTCTGCTTGGTCGTGCGGAACTTGCGTATGAGATCGACCTGCACGAGCCCGACCTGATTGATGGCAGGCAGGCGGCGCGTGAGCCGACGGCGGAATCGCGGAAATCGTTCGGCCAGCGAGTTGCCGCCGCTGACGCGCAGCACCTGCTGCACCGTGCGAGTGTACTCGTCCCGCACCATGCCGTAGACGGTCTCGCGGATCCGGGCGTCCTCGACGAGGTCCGCGTACCTGCGGGCGATATCGAGATCGACCTGGGGCAGAGTCTTCTCCACCTCGTCGATGATGAGGCGGAACAGCCGCGACCCTTCCATCATGCGCTTGAGCATCGCGGCCCCCTCCGCACCGTGGGCGCCGAGAAAGCGCTCCAGCGCCGTGCCAACCCCGTACCAGCCCGTGATCATGTGGCGGTTCTGCGTCCACGCGAACACCCAGGGGATGGCGCGCAACTGCGACAGGGTCTTGGCGCCGAACCGGCGCGCCGGCCGCGAGCCGATGTTCAGCAGCGCCAGCTCCTCCACGGGGCTGGCCGCCTCGTAGTACTCGACGAGCCCGGGCATGTCGACGAGTTCGCGATAGGCGGCGTGAGAGCTCGCCGACAGCGCGCGCATCACCTCGTCGAACTCCGGGTGCGGCTGCAGCTCGGCCTCGCGCTTGGACATCAGCGAGTGCGCGAAGACGCTCGAGGCGAGCAACTCCATGGAGTACAGCGCGGTGCCCTTGTTGGCGAACTTGGCGGAGGCCACCTCGCCCTGCTCCGTGATGCGCATCTGCCCGTGCACGGAGCCGGCGGGCTGCGCGGCGATCGCGTGGCCGGTGGGCGCGCCGCCGCGGCTCACCGAGCCGCCGCGGCCGTGGAAGAACGAGATCGGCAGGCCCATCTCGTTGCCGACGTCCGTCAGCCTCGCCTGCGCCAGCGACAATTCCCAGTTGGCGGTCAGATAGCCGCCGTCCTTGTTCGAGTCGGAGTACCCGATCATCACCTCCTGAACGCCGCCGAACTGCCTGACGGTGCGCTGCACGACGCCGTGGGAGAGAAGTTCGCGCATGATGGCCGGGGCGGCGTGCAGGTCGTCGATGGTCTCGAACAGCGGCACCACCATGATGCGGCAGGCCTCCACCGCCTCCAGGTCGGTGAACAGCCCGACGTACTTGGCAAGCAGGTAAACGCCCAGGACGTCGGAGGCGCGTTGCGTCATGCTCAACACCGCGGCGCCGAATGCCTCGGCGTCGGTGAGCGAGCGCGGCTCGACCACGAGGTGGAGCATGCCCAGCGTCTCGGCGGCCTCCTCGGGCAACCCTTTCAGATCGGGATAGCGCTGCAGCGGGCGGGCGAGCTCGGCGAGGATCCAGTCCTTCCACGCCTCGGAGTCCGGCTCCGGCGCCGCCGCGCCCTCGAGCCGCTCGAACACGGCGGCGAGCGTGCGGTTGATGACGGTGGTGTTCTGGCGCAGGTCCAGGCTCACCGTGCGGAAGCCGAAGATCTCCACCTCCCGGCGCAGCGGCTTGACGTAGTTGGCCGCGACCGCCTGGCAGCGCGCCTCGGTCAGGCCGCGCTCCATCACCAGCAGATCGTCCACCATCTGCTGAGGGGTGAAGTAGGCGAAGCTGGTGTGTATGGTCGTGTCGCGCTCGACCGCGCTCAAGCTCGCATCGAGCTTCCTCTTGATGCAGGTGACGAACTGGCGGAACAGCTCCCCGGGATTGCGCCTGGCGATGTTCTCGCCGTCGCCGCTGCGTTCGAGATTCTCGTTCAGCACCGCGGCGAAGGCCTCCGGCACGCTGATGGCGTGATGCGCGATGCTGAGCTTGCGGTTCAGCTCCTCGAGCTGCCGCCGATACCTGCGCAGCGCCGAGAGCTGGTTGCGCTTGATCGTGCGGCGCGTGACTTCGTTGGTGACGAACGGATTGCCGTCACGGTCGCCGCCTATCCAGCAGCCGAACTTGAAGAACGGCGGCACATCGAACTTGCGCGACGGGTAGGCGCGCGCCAGCGCCTCTTCCAGATTGCGCATGAGCTCGGGCGAGCGATCGTAAAGGGACTCGTTGAAGAAGTGCAGCCCCCAGGCGACCTCCATGTCGACAGTGGGCTTCTCGAGCCGCAGCTCTCCGGTCAGCCAAAGGAGATCGATCTCGTTGCGCAGCTGGTCGATGAAGTCCTCGCGCTCGCGAGGCGTCCAGCGGCTCGACTCCATCTGCACCAGCAAGAGGTAGATGCGGCGGTGGATCTCCAGAACCGTGACCCGCTTGGCCTCCGTCGGGTGCGCCGTGATCGTCGGACGCACGCGCGCGGTGTTCAGCAGCGTCTGTACCTCCTCCGCGGTGACGCCGCTCTTGACCGCCTCGTCGAGCACGAACGCGAACGTGCCCTCCACGGCGGTAGGGCCGCGCTCGATCTCGATGAGGCGGCGGCGGCGCATGCCCGCGTTCTCCTCCGCGATGTTCAGCAGCTGGAACCAGATCCCGCGCGCCTGCATCATGCGCCGCAGCAGCTCGCTGTCGTCGCTCGGCGGCGGCGCCTCGCCGCTCAGCAGCGGCACGATATCGGGCTGACGCGTGCGCAGCACCTCCAGCAGCAGCTCCGTCAGCAGGCTGACGACCTCGCCGGCATAAGCAGCGGTGTTGGCAGCGATGGGGCCCTCGTTGGGCGCGGCGGCGGTGAGACCCTTGAAGTATTCGCTGCTGGTGACGGTCATTCGAAAGCCTCGTGACTGCGTGACGGTGCCGTGGATTATCCCCGCGGCAACACGGGGGTCGATCCCGGCGAAATGATACCGCACCGCGGCGCGGTGCGCGCAACGTTGGAGACGCGGACGCTCTCCGCCGCGGCGAGGGGAGCGGCGGTGGACCCCGGGGGCGCACGGGCTGCACCCGCCGTCAGCGGGCGCGGCCCGAATCCGGCTTCAGACGACCTTGTCGCGGACCGGCTTGCCGGCAAAGAACAGGTCGAGGTTCTCCAGCACGCGCATCCCCATGGCCACGCGAGTCTCACGCGTGGCGCTGCCCAGGTGCGGGAGCAGAACGACGTTCTCCATGGTCAGCAGGTCCTCCGAGACCTTGGGCTCGGCCTCGAAAACGTCGAGGCCGGCGGACTTGATGGTGCCGTTCTTCAGCGCCTCCACCAGCGCCTTCTCGTCGACCACGTCGCCGCGCGCCGTGTTGATGAGGATGGCGTCGCGCTTCATCATCTTCAGCCGCTCGGCGTTGATGAGATGGAAGTTCTCCTTGCCGCCCGGACAGTGCAGGGAAACGAAGTCCGCCTGCTTCAGTACCTCCTCGATCGAGCTGCACTGCGTCGCGTTCAGATCCTTGATCGACTCCGGCGGGGGCGGGAACGGATCGAAGTACACGATCTTCATGTCGAAGCCGTGATGCGCCTTGTGCGCCATGGCGCGCGCGATGCGGCCCATGCCGATGAGGCCGAGGGTCTTGCCGGTGACCTTGGTGGAGATCATGTGCGTCGGCCGCCAGCCCGTCCACGCCTTGGTGCGCACGTGACGCTCGCCCTCGCCCGCCCGGCGCGCCGCCATCAGCATCAGTGTCATGGCGATGTCGGCGGTGCAGTCGGTGAGCACTTCAGGGGTGTTGGTGACGGTGAGGCCGGCCTTCTTGGCCGCCTCGAGGTCTATGTGATTGAAACCGACGCCGAAGTTGCCGAGTATCTTCGCGCGCATGGGCTGCGCGCCGAGCACCTCGGCGGTGATCCTGTCGCATACCGTCGGGCAGACGGCGTCGTAGTTGCGCAAGGCATCCTGAAGCTCCGCAACAGTCATCGGCGTGTCCGTGGCGTTGAGCGTCACGTCGTAGCGCTTGCGCATCTCCGCCTCGACCTCCTGGGGCCAGGCACGGGTAACGAGGACCTTGGGCTTGCTCATACGATGTCTCCAGACTTTTCTAGGCGATCACACGCGGCTGTTCTTCTTCTTGGTTCTTGGCGCGAAC
>CAZTPK010000148.1:0-5375 GCA_964614765.1 uncultured Gammaproteobacteria bacterium | reverse complement strand
GTGGACGTGTTCGTCGCGCTCCCCGAGGGCGCGTACTTTTACGACAGCGCCGCGCATGCCCTGGAGCTCGTGGCGGCCAGCGATCTGCGCAGGGTGACGGGCTACCAGGATTTCGTGGACGAGGCGCCGGTGGATCTCGTGTACGTGGCCGACCACGCGCGCATGGCCATGGTGCCGGTGGAGCAGCGCGCGGCCTACGCGTACACGGCGGCGGGTGCGATCTCGCAGAACGTCTACCTTTATGCCGCCAGCAGCGGCCTGGCCACGGTGATCCGCGGCTGGATCGATCGCGCCGCGATCGCCGACGCGCTCGGGCTCACGCACGATCAGCAGGTGCTGCTGTCGCAAACGGTGGCCTACCCGAGCTCCTGAATCCGCGTGCCGGCGCACCGCCCCCGCGTCGATTTCTGGTCACCGCGGCCGCGCGCATTACCGCCGCGATTCGGCGCACCCGTGCCTCTTCCGGCCCGATGGGCGATGACCGCGCCGCCGGGACCAACGCCCGCGGCCAGCAGCGCCAGGTGCAGTGCATCGGTGCCGGAGGCGCAGCCGACTGCGTGCCCCACGCCGAGGTAGGCAGCCGCCTCCCTTTCAAATGCCTGCACGTTCGGGCCGAGCACGAAGGCGCAGCCGTGCAGCGCCTCCTCCAAGGCAGGATCGATCTCCTCCTTGAGATTCAGGTACTGCGTCTTCAGGTCGACCATGGGAATCATGCCGGGCGGCACTCCATCAGGCGGGCTTGAGCAATTGCGTGATCTGGATGGCGGCCGCCAGCGCGCGGCGCCCGGCATGCCCGGACACCAGCGGCTCGCGACCCTCGCGGATACAGGCGATGAAATGCCGGATCTCCTCCATCAGCGCATCGCCGCTCTCGTAGACGGACTCTTCGCTCAGGATCTCCGGCACGCCCGGGAACATCTCCCTGCTGCCCTTGCGATGGCGCGCCAGCACCTTGTTCTGGAAATCCACCGCGACGTAGGCATTGGGCATGAACAGGCGCATCTTGCGTTCCACCTTCAGGCTGACGCGGCTCGCCGTGACGTTCGCGACGCAGCCGTTCCTGAACTGGATGCGGGCATTGGCGATGTCGGTGTCGCCCGTCAGCACGGTCACTCCCTTGGCGTCGATGCGCTCGATGTCGGAATCGACGATGTCCAGGATGATGTCGATGTCGTGGATCATCAGGTCCAGGACCACGCTGACGTCGTTGGCGCGCGGATTGAACGGGGCCAGCCGGTGGCACTCGATGAACAGCGGCTTGTAGTTGGCGAGATCCAGGCCGAGCAGCGCGGCATTGAAGCGCTCGAGATGGCCGACCATCAGCCGCCGATCCCGCTCCGAGGCGATGCGGATCAGCTCGTCGGCGTCCTCGATCGTGACCGTGATGGGCTTCTCGACCAGCACATGGGCCCCGGCGGCGAGAAAATCCCGCGCCACCTCGAAATGCAGCGTCGTGGGAACGACGATGCTGACGGCGTCCACCTGCCCCAGCAGCTCGCGGTAGTCGGTCAGGGCGCGCGTGCGGTTTATCGCCGCGACCGCCTCCGCCTTGCCGGCATCGTTGTCCACCACCGCGACCAGATCGCAATCCGGCAGGGAGGCATATTTCTCGGCGTGGAACTTCCCCAGGTAGCCGACGCCGACGACGGCGCATCGCAGATTCTTCATGCTCTCCCCGAACGTGAGCGGCCCTCCGACCGTAGGACCACGGACGCGCAATGATACCCGCCGGACCAAGGGGCGTGGAATTCCCGCGGTGACTGCGGCCTCAGCGCCTGGGCATGCGCCTCGCGAGCCGCTGGTAGACGGGCGGCAGAGAGGCGATTCGGGCGAGGATCCGCCCGTGCCATCGCGGCGGCAGCATCAGCACCTCCATGTCCGTGACGTCGTCCTCGCCTCCCCAGCGGCGCTTGTAGGCGGCGTTGCCCATCGCCATGTCGATGCGGCGCACGCCGCGGGCGACGCAGTCTTCCAGGTCCTTGAGGTACAGCACCCATCCCAGCCCGTACTGGGCATATCTCTCGTCGTATTGATTGGCGATCGCGTAGCGCGTGGTGCCGCAGGTCATCGCGAAGCGCAGCGCGACCGGCTGCCCGTTGAAATAGGCGATCCAGCAATCGAACTGGCCGTTGGGCACGAGACTGGTCGCGCTGACCAGGGGCCAGAACCGCGCCTCGGGCCCGCGCGCGAAGGTGAAGTTCGGCCACGAGGACCTCGTCAGCCAGGAGGCCTCCTCGATGGCGCGGCATTCTTCCATGAGCCTGTGCAGGTCGCGGCCCGCGGGATTGCGGTAGTGTACGAGGCGCGCTTCGCCCTCGCGGTTCATCCGGCGCTCGTAGCCGGCCACCCGGCGGAACGAGGAGTGTGCGCGTATGTGCGCTCGGAGTTCCTCGGGCGTCCCCGGGAGGTTCCTGACGACGATGCGGCGGTAGAGGTCGAACTTCAACACCGTGCGGCTGCGCCGCTCGAGCTCGCGCAGCAGCGCCGCGCGCTCGGGCGCGTTGGCGCCGTAGGGGCCGAGGCGGAGTATCTCGCGCCAGCCGAGCATGTCCACGAGCGCCTCGGCGAAGGCGCTGCAGACCGCATCCACGTGCCTGGAATGACAGAGAAAGCCGCGCAGCGGCGACTGGCAGCCGGCCAGGGACCACCAGCGCGCGCCCTTCTCGAGTCGCAACGCAAGCGGCAGGATTCCCACCGCTCGTCCTCCGGCATGGCTCGCCACGAGGACCCGGCAGCGCCCGGTCCAGCGCTGGTCCTCGCGCTGCCGCGGCGACGTGTACACGGCCGTCCACGCGCCATACCACTCGTAGGTGAGAAAGCGCAGCTCCTCGGAGACGCCGCCGAGGCACTCCGTCCACTGACGATGCAGCGGCGGGAGAGTCCCGCCGTCGGCCTCGTGCAGTGTCACCCTGATCTCGCGCGACGCCCGGAAATCGCGCTCAGCGCGACCTGCATCGAGATCATGAGCGGAGCTGTTTCCCATGTGCGAATTATAGTTCGCCGCGGGAGGTCACCGCCTGCGCCGTCCGCCGCCCCGCATCCTTCGTGCGCGGCGACGGCCGCCTGCAATGCCATTCCCGGGGCGGACTGCAGGCTGCAGAGGGCGTCGCCTTCCCGGTCGAATGGCAACTGATCCGAATCAATCGGCGCGAGCCGTTCCCCAAGCGCGAGGCGCAGGCCATTTCTCCCGTCGCCGCTCCGGTGGCGTCGTTGATCCGGATCATCAACCGGTCCCCCTCGCCGAACTAACTTGAATTCAGTGGAGGTGGCAGCGCTCGGCGGAGGAGGAAGTTGTGCCTCGCTTGCCATTGTTCTGCCCATCGATGAGAACATCAGGATGAACGAGGATAGACCATGATCGGAAGAAATTTCATTTCTCGAATGTTGCTGTTTTTCGCCGTCGTGCTGCTGCCGTGGACCGCCATGGCCGAAGACAAGATCGGGGAGTGCGGCGTCTGCGGTGGTCCGATCACGGACTCCAGCAACCTGTTCGTCATCACGGACGCCGCAGGGAAGGAACAACCGTATGGCTGTCCGGGTTGCGGTCTGAGCGTACTCGCCAAGATGGATACGGCGGCGCAGGGAAATGCCAAGGCGCAGGACTTCCTGCGCCGCACGATGGTCGACGCGCGGCAGGCGTGGTATCTGCGCGGCAGCGAGGTGGGGTACTGCTGCCAGCCGTCGTGGCTCGCGTTCGGTACCAAGGGAGAGGCGGAGAAGTTCGCGCGCGGCTTCGGTGGCGAGGTGATGGATTTTGCCGCGGCGATGAAGCAGGCCGAGCAGGACCACGCGCAACACGTGCACGAAATGCAGGTGCAGGAGTGACACGCGCCCTCTGACGGCGACCGATCCGCGTACCGAGCGGGCAGCGCGGCGCGAGCACCCTGCGCTGCCCGACTATTTCTTGTCTTCCAACCCCGAGGGCGCAAGGTCCGCGAGCGCCCGCACCCATCGCGTCGGCGTGCGTCCCCGAATCTCGACGCGATCCTTGCGCGCCATGGCGGCGCGCACGAGCGAGCCGCCGACGTACCGCAGGGGTTCGGGCGGAAAGCGGCGCGCCTGACGGTTGACAAGTCCGTTGCGCGTCCATCGCTCGTTGCGCCCGAGCACCAGTCCCGCCAGTATCCGGCCGCCGATACGGCTCGGATTGACCCCGTTGCCGCTCCACCCGATGCCATGAACGATGTGCGGCGCGCCGCGGAGCTGACCCAGCAGCGGCAGACTGTCATGAGTCCGATCGATCGGTCCGGACCATCTCTTTTCGATCGGGACGTCCGCCAGCATGGGATAGACGCGGCGGAAGTCGGCCTCGGCGGCAGCCATGCCGCCGCGGTCGTTGAACGCCGCCGCGCCCGGCTCGCCGGTGAAATACAGGCGGCCGCCGCCCTTGCCGAAGACGATGCGGCCGTCCCGCGTCGTTCGGTAATAGGTCACCGTGGCCTGCGAATCCGTGATGCTCTCCCCGCCGGTCCAGCCGATCGCCGCCAGCCGATCGGGTATCGGCGGCGTCGCGACCACCGCGCTGCCGACGCAGACGAAGGATCGCGCAAGCTCCGGGACGCTGGCGGCCCAGGCGTTGGTCGCGATCACCACGCGCTCGGCCCTCACCGTCGCGCGCCGGGTCGCGATCGCTGCCGGCCGCGTCCTCTCGATCCGTTCTGCGCGCGTGTTCTCGTAGATTGATACGCCGCGGCGCCGCGCGATCTCGGCCAGGGCGCGCCCCAGCCGCCCCGGGTGAACAGTGGCGTTCACGGGCTCGAAGACCCCGGCGAGATGCGCGCGCGATCCGGTGCGGCTCGCCAGCTCCTCGGCAGCGACCGGCACGAAGACCTCGCCGCGGCCCAAGCGGTGAGCGGCGTCGACCACGCTGCCCCAGGCGCCGATGTGCGCCGCTGTGGTAGCGGTCCAAAGCCAGCCGGCGCGCCTATACTCCGCATCCATACCGTTGGCCGCCAGGAACGCACCCAGCGTCTCCACCGACCGTGCGGTCTCGTCGGCCAGCCACACGGCGTCGTCCTGCCCGCAGATGCGCAGCAGGCTCGCGATCTTCGGCCACCACGACATGACGAAGCCGCCGTTGAGGCCGGAGGCGCCGCTGCCGCAGCGGTTGCTCTCCAGGATCGCCACTCGCAGGTCCGGCTCCAGCTCCTTCAGAGCGATCGCCGTCCACAGGCCCACGAATCCGCCACCGACGATCGCCACGTCGACGTCGACATCGCCGGTCAGCTCCGTCGCCGGCGGCAGGTCTGCGTCGACATCGGCAAGCCACTGCGATCGATGCGTCATCGTCCCGCCCCCGGACACGCGCCGCACGTGCGCACGCCGGCTCAGCCTGCGTAGCTCTCGGAATCCTTGTAAGGGAACCACCAGAAGTC
>CAZTPK010000147.1:0-5377 GCA_964614765.1 uncultured Gammaproteobacteria bacterium | reverse complement strand
CGACGTCGTCTTCGCCATCGATCTCGATCCCCCGCGGTCGATCCGCTTCCGCGCGGTCGAAGGCAATCTGCGCCGAATGGCCGGCCACTGGCGGCTGTCCGGCCGTGACGGCTGCCATATCGAGTACCGGGCCCTCAGCACTCCTGAGTTCTGGGTCCCCCCGCTCATAGGACCGGCACTCATGCGGGCACAGTTGCGGGATCAGTTCAACGGCGTGCTGAAGGAGATCCGCCGACGGCAGCAGATCCTCGCCACCTCCTCGCGCCACCTGCCGGCGGAATGACGGCATCAGGGCCCGCGACCTGCACTCGAGGAAGCTCTGAGTAAGTCCATCCTTGACTTCTCGGGGTAAGGTCGGCAAGAAGTGTGACGCATGCCTGCCGGCCTTCCTTTTCAAAGGCCCGCGGCCGTCGAAAATGCCGGTGCATCCATGCACCGCAGGAAGCTCCGCCTTTTGCACAACGTCCTTGCCCCCCTTCGCGCCGCCTTGCAGCGATTCCACGCAGACGATCCGCGCCACCCCCGCCGTACAGCGGCGCACGGCCGCCTGCGATTGACCTGGATCAAAAGCAGACCCTCGCGCCGCCCCTATAAGGCGGCGGTTGGCCGTCCATCCACTGCCGAGGAGAACAACGACATGCTGAAGACACCGGTGCTGACTGAGGAACAGATTGCCGATTTCCAGCGCGACGGCTACCTGGTCGTGCGCGGCGCGTTCGATCAGGAGGACGTCGCGGCGATAGAGCGATGGACCAGGGAGATCGCCGAGGCGCCGGAGGTGCCGGGACGTCAATGGGTCTACCACGAGCGCAGCCTGAAGAACCCCGGCGAGCTGCTCATCAACCGCATCGAGCGGATCTCGCCGTTTCACGCCGGTTTCAAACGGCTGACGGAGACCCTGCGGGCACCGGTCTCGCAGCTGCTCGGCGAGGAGGCGGTGCTGTTCAAGGAGAAGATCAATTTCAAGATGCCCGGCGGCGGCGGATTCAAACCCCACCAGGACTCCCAGGCTGGCTGGGAGGATTACGCCAGCTATTTCATCAGCGTGCTGGTCTGCATCGACGAGGCCACGATCGAGAACGGGTGCCTGCAGATGGTGGCGGGTCACCAGCACCGGGGGTTATTCCGCGCCTGGGAACCGCTCACCGAGGCCGACATGGCCGGCATGAAATTCGAATACTGCCCCACCAGGCCGGGCGATGTCGTGTTCTTCGATTCCTACGCCCCGCATGCCTCGGAGCCGAACATGAGCGATAAGATCCGCCGGCTCTATTTCGCCACCTACAACCGGCGGTCGGAGGGCGATCACCTCGAGCGCTACTACGCGGACAAGCACAAGAGCTTCCCGCCTGACATCGAGCGCGAGGCGGGAAAGGAGTACGTCTTCCGCGTCTGAGTCGCGGGCCGCGGAGCCGCGCCGGCGTCGAGGCCGGATCCAGGACGCGCAAGCAGGGTCCCCGCCGCCCGGCGGCGGAGCCGCGGAGCGCGGTTGGCAAAGGCCGACCGATCTCCTATGCTCCGTGCCGGTGGCACCACGCGCACGTCCAGGATCCCGCGGCAAGAGACTGGCGCCCGATCAGTGGGCGGGCTGGTCGGACGAACAGCTGCTCGAGCTGCGCCTTTGCGATCTCGATCTCGCCATCGAGGGCACGCCGATCGCCGAATGCATCGAAGTGCTGTTCGAGGAGCTCGCGGCCAGGGGCATCACCTTCCGTCCACATTTCTGGCTCTCCGCGGAGTGGTTCAGTCCCGACGGCGTGCCCGGCATCGCGGTGCCCTTTTATCTCGCGCACCCGCGTCTCGCCCGACTCGAACTCAATCAGATGCTCGAGGTCGAGGGCGGCACCCGGGAGGGGTGCATGCAGATCCTGCGGCACGAGACCGGGCATGCCATCGAGAACGCCTACCTGCTGCGCCGCCGGCCGCTGCGGCAGAAACTGTTCGGCAAGTCCTCCGTACCGTACCCGGACTGGTACACGCCGAAGCCGTACAGCAAGCGCTTCGTCCTGCACCTGGATCGCTGGTACGCGCAGGCGCACCCCGACGAGGATTTCGCCGAGACCTTCGCGGTGTGGCTGCAGCCGGACTCCGACTGGCGGGCACGCTACAGGGGCTGGCCGGCGCTGCGCAAGCTCGAATACGTCGATCAGCTCATGCACACGCTGGCGGGCAAGCCGCCGCGCGTGGCCAGCCGCGAGGTCATCGAGCCCCTGCCGGAGTTGCGCACCACGCTGCGCGAGCACTATCGCCGCCGTCGCGCGCACTACGGGCAGGTGCACCCCACCTTCTACGACGATGCGTTGAGCCGGATCTTCTCGGATTCCAGCCAGCACGCCGACAACACGCGCGCGGCCACGTTTCTCTCGCGCATACGCAAGGAGGCCAGGCGCAAGGTCGCCGACTGGACGGGCGCCTACCAGTACACCATCGACCAGGTCCTCGGCGGCATGATCGATCGCTGCCGCGAGCGCAACCTGCGCCTGGCCGTGCCCGAGGACCAGGCCCGTCACGACTTCATCCTGCTGCTGACGGTTCAGACCATGAACAACATGCACAGCGGCAGGCAACGGGTGGCGCTGTGAGGAAGCTTCGCATACTTGCGCTCATGCACGCCGACCTCGTGCCGCCCGAGGACGTCACGGGCGTGGATCTCACCACCGCGCAGTGGCGCACCGAGTACGACGTCGTCAACACGCTGCGCCAGATCGGGCACGAGGTCCGCGCGCTGGGGGTGCGAAACGAGCTCGGCGTCATCCGCAAGGCGATCGAGGAGTGGAAGCCGCACATCGCGTTCAATCTCCTGGAGGAGTTCGACGGCGTTGCGGTCTACGACCAGAACGTCGTCTCTTACCTGGAACTGCTCAAGGTCCCCTACACCGGCTGCAATCCGCGCGGCCTCATGCTCGCCCGCGACAAGGCGCTGTCCAAGAAGATCCTGCACTACCACCGCATTTTGAGCCCGGATTTCATGGTCGTGCCGATGGGTCGCCCGGTACGCAGGCCCAGGCACCTGGAGTTTCCCCTGATCGTCAAGTCGGTATCGGAGGAGGCGTCCCTGGGCATCTCCCAGGCATCGATCGTGGAGGACGACGAGCGGCTGCGCGAGCGCGTCGGATTCGTGCACAACAGCGTCGGAACCGGGGCGATCGTCGAACGCTACATCGAGGGGCGGGAACTGTACGTGTCGGTGCTCGGCAATCAGCACCTTCAGGTATTCCCCGTCTGGGAGCTGGTCATGGACAACCTGCCGGACGAGGCGAGGCGGATCGCCACGCAGCGGGTGAAATGGTCGCGCAAGTACCAGGACAAGTACCGGATCACATCGCGCGAGGCTCGCAACCTGCCGGAGGGCATGGCAGAGAAGCTGCGGCACCTGGCGCGGCGCGTCTACCGCATCCTGGGTCTGAGCGGCTACGCGCGCATCGACATGCGCATGGACCGGCAGAACCGCGTGTACGTCATCGAGGCCAATCCCAATCCGCAGATCGCCCGCGGCGAGGACTTCGCGGCTTCAGCCGAGCACGCCGGCGTCCCTTACCAGGCGCTGCTGCAACGCCTCATCGCCGCCGGCCTGCGCTGGCGACCCACGGAGTGGGGGCGCTGAGCGCGGAGGCGCCGGCGGGGCGGACCGGGCTCGCAACGTCCAACCCGCCCGTTGGTGAGCCGGGACGCACATTCCGCGGCCTCCGCATGGGCTAGGATCACGTTGTGAACAATCCGCTTCCTGTCGAACCGACGCCGCCGCCCGTACTCGGGGCCACGGAGATCGTCTCGAAGCGCCTGTCGGCCGAGCATCTCGAGCCCGTCAGGCGAGCCGAGCTGCTGCTGCGCGAGCGCACCGACGCAAAGCCCGAACTCGATGCCTGCCGCGCGCAGGGACTGGAATGCGTCAGCGTTCTGGAGGCGCTCGACCTGGACGCCGAGACGCTCGCCGCCGGGGTGCTGCTGCCGCTGTTCGAGTACGGGGAGATCGACGCCGACGTGGTCGAGGAGCGCGTCGGCGCCGGCGTCGCCCGCCTGCTCAGGGAGGCAGAGCGCATCTCCGTGCTCAAGGAGCTGCGGCGCACGGCGGTGGAGGCCGTGCAGGCCGACCGCTTGCGGCGCATGCTGCTCACCATGGCGCAGGATCCGCGCGTCGTGCTGGTGCGCCTCGCGCGGCAGCTCTGCGAACTGCGCGCGGCCAAGCGGGCAGACGACGAGACGCGGCGGCGGCTCGGCGAGGAGACCCTGGACATCTTCGCGCCGCTGGCCAACCGGCTCGGCGTATGGCAGCTGAAGTGGGAGCTGGAGGACCTCTCGTTCCGCTTCGTGGAGCCCGCCAGGTACTGCGAGCTGGCCAGCCAGCTCAACGAGCGGCGCGAGACCCGCGACGCCTACGTGCGCCGCGTACTCGACATCCTGATGTTCGAGCTCAGCCGCGCCGGCATACACAGCGAGGTGAGCGGACGGCCGAAGCACATCTACAGCATCTGGAAGAAGATGCAGCGCAAGAACGTCGGGGCCGAGGCCATCTTCGACTCCATCGGCTTTCGCGTCCTCGTCAACGAGGTGGCGGACTGCTATGCCGCGCTCGGCCTGATTCACAGTCTCTGGGCCCCGATCCCGAGCGAGTTCGACGACTACATCGCCCGCCCCAAGGCCAACCGCTACCAGTCGCTGCACACGGCGGTAATCGGTCCCGAGGGTCGCACCATCGAGATCCAGATCCGTACCCATGCCATGCACCGCCACGCCGAGCTAGGCGTGGCGGCGCACTGGCACTACAAGGAGCGCAAGGCGGACTTCTCGGCATGGTCGCGGCGCCTGCTGGAACGCGTCGAATCCGACCGGCCCGGCAGCGGCAGCGACCTGTTCGAGCGCTTCCGTGACATCGCCTTTCACGATCGCATCTACGTGCTCACGCCGCAGGGGCGCATCATCGATCTGCCGATCGGGGCGACCGCGCTCGACTTCGCCTACGCGGTACATACCGACATCGGACACCAGTGCCGCGGCGCGAAATCCGGCGGCACCATACTGCCGCTGGCGCAGCCGCTCGCCAGCGGCTCGACGGTGGAGATCCTGACCGGACGCGAGGGTGGCCCGAGCAGGGACTGGCTGAATCCCGCGCTCGGCTACCTCAAGACCGCAAGCGCCCGGGCCAAGGTGCGCAGATGGTTCCGCGAGCAGGATCGCGCCGAACATATCGCCCAGGGACGCGCCACGCTCGATCGCGAGCTGAAGCGCCTAGGGCTCGACGCCGTCAATACCACGGAGCTCGCCCGGGCGTTGCAGCTGGCGGACGCCGACGACCTGCTCGCCGCGCTGGGTCGAGGCGATCTCACCGCGGCGCAGATCGCACAGGCGCTGCAGCCGGCGAGGCCGCCAGCGCCCGAAC
>CAZTPK010000146.1:0-5405 GCA_964614765.1 uncultured Gammaproteobacteria bacterium | reverse complement strand
CACGCGAAATTCCGCGAAGGCCTCGAACGCGGCCCGCTCATCGCCGCCGCGCACCGCCTGCGCGTAACGATGCAGGTGCGGCGCCACCGCCGCGCGCCAGCGTTGCCGGTCCAGCGGCTCCTGCACCCAGCTGAGCTCGCCGCCGGAGCGCAGCGCCGCGAGGGCCTGCCCGGCGTCGCCACGGCGAACCGCGCCCGCCAGGGCCGCGATCCCGCCTCCTGCGGCGAAGCGGTAGCTGCGCTCGAGCAGCACGACGGCATCGCGCAACGGCGAGACGGCGGCCGCATCGACCGCGACCTCATGCCCGGTCGTCGCCCGCAGCCACGCCGCGAACGCGGGCGTGTACGCATTGCGTTCGGGACAGATGCTGCCGAGGACGGCCCCCGGCTCCACCGAGGCCAGCTGATCCTTGTCCCCGACCAGCAGCAGGCGCGCGTGCGCGGGCAGCGCATCCACCAGCTTGGCCATCAGCGCGAGGTCCACCATCGAGGCCTCGTCCACGACCAGCATGTCCAGCGGCAACGGCCGTTCGCGATGGAACGCGAAGCGGGTGGAATCCGGCCTACCACCGAGCAGCCGGTGCAGGGTGCTGGCGGAGTCGGGAATCAGCGCCTGGCTCTCGGGACCGACGGGCAGACCGGCCCGGGCCTGGCGGATGGCCTCCTGCATGCGTGCGGCCGCCTTGCCCGTGGGCGCCGCGAGCGCGACGCGCAACGGTGCGTCACGATGCAGCTCCGCGATCAGCGCCAGCACGCGCACGACGGTCGTGGTCTTGCCTGTGCCGGGTCCGCCCGAGAGCACGCAGAGGCCGCGCGAGACGGCGACTGCCGCCGCCACCCTCTGCCAGGCCTCCTCCTCGCCCGGAAACAGGCGTCCCAGGGCCGCGCGCAGCGCCGCCTCGTCCACCGTGTGCCGCGCCGCCGCACGCGCCCGCAGATCGGCGGCCAGCCGCTGCTCGTAGTCCCAGTACCGTCGCAGGTATAGCCTGCCATCGGCGTCCAGGACGATCGGCTTGTGCTCGCCCGGCGGGCCGATGATCGCAGTGCCGCACAGGCGCTCCTCCAGCAGCCGCGCCGGGCCGACGCCGTCTTCGGCCTCGCGCACACTGATGCAGGAGTGACCGGCGACCGTCATCGCCGCGAGCCTGGCGAGGACCCGCGCCAGCTCCGGATCGCGGCTGTCGGCCAGGCGCATCAGCAGCTCGGTCAGATGCCTCTGGAGTCCGGGGCTGCCGTCCGCGACGGCCACGGGCGCCCTGCTTCGGTTCATGCGGCCCCCTTGCCCACGTATCGATCCAGCGCCGCGAGCAGCTCGGGCGAGGGACGAGCGGCGTACACGCCGCAACCGGGCCCTCGCTGCGGCGTGATGCCTCGCACGAACAGGTAGTACGCGCCGCCGAAATGCCGCTCGTAATCGTAGCCCGGCAATCGCGCGCGCAGGTATCGATGCAGTGCCAGCGTATAGATGAGGTACTGCAGGCCGTAGGCCTCCTCGACCATCACGGCCGGCAGCCGCTCCGCGGCGTAGTCCTCGGCGGTCGGACCCAGCCAGTTCGACTTGTAGTCGACGATGTACCAGCGCCCGTCCAGCTCGAAGACCATGTCGATGTAGCCCTTCATGTAGCCGCGCACCGGGTCGAACTGCAGCCTCTCGATCTGCCGCCGCTGCGCCACGTCGACGGGGTGCGCCGCGAACAGCTCGCCGAGCTCCCTCGCCTCGAGCCTGTGCAGCGGATAATGGAACTCCAGTTCGTTGACCCGCTGGCCGCCGCCGACTCGCGCCAGGCGCAGCCGGTCGCCGTCGAGCGGGGTGTTGAGCACGTCGGCGAGCATCCGCAGCAGCACCGGCTCCCACTGCGACGCGTAGCCGTGACGATGCAGCTCGCGGGCGACCACCGCCCGCCACCGGTTCTCGTCCCCGCCGCGAAAGTCGATGTGCTCGAAGATGGCATGCAGACAACTGCCCGCCCGTGCGCCGCGCGGGAAGGCGTGAATGCTGTCGGCGGCGATCGGCGCCACCGCCGCCGGCGATGAGGCCCAGGCATCGTGATCGGGGCGATCGCCGGCGCCCTGGCGCAGCAGCGCCGTGTAGCTGACCGTTCGCCACGGCGCCGCGATGTGACCGCGAAAGAGGCGAGCCGCGGGCGGACTCGGCGCGCCTTGCCTGGGGATCGCGCCCCCGGTGTCCGCCGCCGGCGGCGCGGTGAGGACGATCGCGTGTGGCGCGGCCGACTGCAGGGCCTGCAGATCGGCCAGCAGCTCGGCGTCGCTGCTGGACTCGAACCACTCGAAGAAGGCCTCGTCGCCCGGGAACGCCCGCCGGTCGCGGTGCATGAGCCAGGCCGGGGCGGAGGCGGACGCGCCGCTCACCGCGCCCCAGGCCACGTAGCACCGGTGCCTCGCGCGTGTCAGCGCCACGTAGCACAGACGCAGCGACTCCGAGCGCGCCTCGAGCCGGGCCTGCGCGCGCGCCTGCTCGTCGCCGGCATCGAGCTGCAGAGTCGGGGCGTGCCCGGCGGCGGCGTCGTGGTAGAAAATCGGCGCCGCCGGTGGCGGCCCGCCCTGCGGCTCGTCCCAGAGATAAGGGCAGAAGACGACGGGGAACTCCAGGCCCTTGCTGCGATGCACGGTGACGATCTGCACCAGCTGCTCGTCACTCTCCAGTCGCAGCTGCGATTCCTCGCCGCGATCGAGCTTCCGTTGCCGGCGCTCGCGGAGCCAGTCGACGAGCTGCGAGATCCCGAGTCCGCTGCCGACGGCCTGCGCCTGCAGCAGCTCGATGAGATGCAGCAGGTTGGTCATGCGCCGCGCCCCGTCGGCCATGGCCAGCAGCCGCGTCGGCACGCCCTCCCTCTCCAGCAAGCGGCGGCACATGACGAAGAACCCGGCCTCCCGCCAGATCTGGTGGTATTCGTTGAAGCGCAGCACCACCGCCTCCCAGTCCTGCTCCGCGCGCGAGAGCGCATGCAGCGTCCCGGCATCGGCGCCGAGCAGGGTGGTGACCAGCGCCGTGCGCACGCGCGTGTCGTCACCCGGGTTCTCGACCGCGCGCAGCACGTGGGTCAGTTCCTCCGCCTCCTCGCTGTCGAAGACGCTGTCATCGGCCTGCTCGGCGCTGTTCACGGCGCGCGCTGCCAGGGCCTCCTTGATCTGCCGCCCCTGCGAATGCTTGCGCACCAGCACGGCGATGTCGCCGCCGCGCAATGGCACGAGCTCCCCGGTCTCCTCGAGGAAACCGGCGCGGCCGGCGGCGGCCAGCCGCAGCAGCCGCGCGATCTCCGCGGCCGTGGCCTCCGCGGAAACTCGGGCCGCATCCTGCTTGGTCCAGGGTTTCTCCTGCGCCGGGCGCGCGAGGAACCACAGTACGAAGGGCGTCTCCTCGCGCCCCTCGACGAGCAGCGGCCGCGGCGCGCGTCCGGCGGGATGCACCGGGTGAAACTCGATGCCGTCGGTCAGGAACGCCGAGGAGGCGTTCCGGTACAGCGTGTTGACCGCATCGATGAGCGGGGCGGTCGATCGCCAGTTCACGTCCAGCGTGTGGCGGCTCGCGCGCGCCTCCTCGCGCGCCTTCAGATAGGCGTAAACGTCCGCGCCGCGGAAGGAGTAGATCGCCTGCTTCGGGTCGCCGACGAGGTACAGCGGCAGGTCGGTGCCGCCGTAGATCCGCGAGAAGATCTCATACTGCACCGGGTCGGTGTCCTGGAACTCGTCGATCAGCGCGGCACTGTACTGTTCGCGGATGCGCGCGGCCAGTGCCGCGCCAGCGCGCGACTGCAGTGCGCGGGCAAGGTCGTTGAGCAGGTCGTCGTAGGACTGCTCGCCCCGCCGTCGCTTGCGCCGGGAAAGCTCCTGCGCGCAGTACTCGATGAGCCGCCGTCGCAGGTTCACGGCCCGCTGCGCATGGCACGGCTCCAGGTCCGCATGCCGGCGCTGGAGCGTCTCGCAGCGGGCGAAGAACAGGTGCTCGGGCGGGCGCTTGTCCTTTTTCGTGGCCGCGGCGATGGCCGCAGCGGAGCACTTCATGACGCCGTCGGGCAGATTCCGCACGGCATCGGCCGCGCCGGAGAAGATGTGCTCGAACTGCGCGATCCACCGGCCTGCCGCCTTCGGCGTGACGACGTTGCGCTTCAGATCGGGACTCCCCAGGAGGGTGCGGCCGACCGCCGCGCCCTCCTCCTTCCAGACCAGCGCGGCAGCGGCGAACGCGGTCTCGTAGGCGCGCTCCAGCTCCTCACAGCTCGCCGCCGTTTCGCCGCCGCGAACGCGCAGATAGGGCTTGCCGAGGTGCGGACCGACCAGCGACAGTAGTTCCTCCGGCGTCGACATGCCGTTGGCGAGCAGATACTCCACGAACAGTCTCGACGCGCCGCTCACCTCGCGCCTCCAGAAATCCCGCGCGATCTCGGCACGCAATTCGGACTCCTCGGTCAGCAACGCCGCGTCGAACGGCGCGCCTGAGCTCAGGGCATGCTCCGCGAGCAGGCGCTGGCAGAAGCCGTGGATGGTGTGTATGGCCGCCTGATCGAAGCCGGCGATGGCGGTCTGCAGACGCCGCGCGAGATCCGCGCGATCGGTATTGCGCTCGAGCAGCCGAACCACGAACGGATCCTCCAGCGGCGGGGTCGCGCCCGCGCGCAGCCCTTCGGCCAGCAAACGCAGCCGCTCGCGCACCCGCTCGCGCAGTTCTGCCGTCGCCGCGGTAGTGAAGGTCAACACCAGTATGCGGTCGATGCTCCGACCGGTCTCCGCGACGAGACGGACGATCAGATTGCTGATGGTGTAGGTCTTCCCGGTGCCGGCGCTCGCCTCGATGAGCTGCGTGCCGGACACGGGCAATTCGAACACGTCCAGGGAATCGCGGATCACTCCTCGTCACTCCGGTGCGCGTAGATGGGCTCCACGATCTCCCCGGCAAGCCGCTCGAAGGCCTCGTCGAGCGGCACGTCGGCGCCGAAGGCGAGGCGATAGTATGCGTCATCCTCCTCGCCGCGCCTGCGCTCGTTGCTCTCCCACTCGGCGCGGGCCGCGCCGATGGCGTCCTTGCCCTTGCGGCGCGCATCCACGTAGGCGCACGCGCTGCGCGGAAAGAAATGCAGAGGCTCGCACAGCCCCTCCAGGAAGCGATCGAGCAGCCTCTGCAGATGCCGCCGCGCCTCCTCGACGGGGGCGAGCCCGAGCGTGCCCGCCGGCGTGCACAACGTGCTGCCACCGGCGCGCCCGGGCGCCCCGGCCGCGAGCAGCAGATGGCGGATCCAGAACGCCACCAACTGGTTCGCGTGGATCTTTTCCGACGCCGCGTACTCGAACAGGCCCGTCGCCGCCACGCCGTGCAGCGTGCCGCTGATGCGCGCGCCATGCAGCGCGATGTCCACCGCGACCGTGGCGGCGGGCGGCGCGCCTGCGACG
>CAZTPK010000145.1:0-5428 GCA_964614765.1 uncultured Gammaproteobacteria bacterium | reverse complement strand
TTGCCGAAGGCGATCACCGAGCCGGAGAAGGTCACGGCGCCGATGAGGACGCCGACGTAGACCTCGAGCTCGTGGATGGTCTTCTCGGCGCCGGTGTAACGGGTCTCCGGGTCGATGTAGCTCGCCAGGCCGACGAACACCGCCGCGAGGCCGACCAGGCTGTGCATCAGCGCCACCAGCTCCGGCATCTGCGTCATCTGCACCTTGCGGGCGGCATACAGGCCGACGCTGCCGCCGATCAGCATGGCGAGGATGATCCAGGCGTAGCCGGCGCCCGAGACGTGCGGTCCGAGCAGCGTCGCGACGATGGCGATGGCCATGCCGACGATGCCGTAGAGGTTGCCGCGGCGCGAGGTCTCCGGGTGGCTCAGGCCGCCCAGGCTGAGGATGAAAAGTATGGTCGCAGCGAGATATGCGACGGTAACCAGACCTTCACTCATTTCGCCGTCTCCTTATTTCCGGAACATGGCCAGCATGCGCTGGGTGACGGCGAATCCGCCGAACATGTTGACCGCGGTCAGCACGATCGCCAGTGCCGCGAGCAGCTTCAGCCACACGCCCGGTATCGAGATCTGGATGAGGGCGCCGATGGCGATGATGCTGCTGATCGCGTTGGTGACGCTCATCAGCGGCGTGTGTAGCGCCGGCGTCACGTTCCACACGACCATGTAGCCGACGAAGCAGCCGAGCACGAACACGGTGAAGTGCTCCATGAACGCCGGCGGGGCATTCGCGCCGATGAACCAGAACAGCACCGCGCCGGTCCCGAGGACGACGGCTGCCCTGAGCTGCGGTGACCAGCCCGTCTTCTCGACCTTCGGCGTCGGCGTCGGCGGCGCCGCCACGGGCGCGGCCGCGGGTGCGGCGGATATCTTCGGCGCCGGCGGTGGCCAGGTGATGGTCCCCTCCTTCACCACGGTCGCGCCGCGGATGACCTCGTCGTCCATGTCGACCTTGAACGTGCCGTCCTTGCCCGGGCACAGTTCCTCGGCGAACCGCAGCAGGTTCGTCGCGTAAAGCGTGCTCGCCTGCTTCGCCAGCCGGCTCGGCAGATCCGTGTAGCCGATGATCGTGACGCCGTGCTTGACCACCACCTTGCCCGGCTCGGTCAGTTCGCAGTTTCCGCCCTGCTCGGCGGCGAGATCGACGATCACGCTGCCTGGCTTCATCGATTCGACCATGCCCGCGGTGATGAGCTTAGGCGCGGGCCGGCCCGGTATCAGCGCGGTGGTGATGATGATGTCCACGTCCATCGCCTGGCGCGCGAACACCTCCCGCTGCGCCTTCTGGTAGCCTTCGCTCATGACCTTGGCGTAGCCGCCGGTGCCCGAGCCCTCCTCCTGGTAGTTCACCGCGACGAACTCCCCGCCCATGGATTTGACCTGGTCGGCAACTTCCGGACGGGTGTCGTTGGCGCGCACGATCGCGCCCAGGCCGGAGGCCGCGCCGATGGCGGCCAGGCCGGCCACGCCGGCGCCGATCACGAACACCTTCGCCGGCGGCACCTTGCCCGCGGCGGTGATCTGCCCGGTGAAGAAGCGCCCGAAATGATGCGCCGCCTCGATTACGGCGCGATAGCCGGCGATATTGGCCATGGAGCTCAAGGCGTCGAGCTTCTGCGCGCGCGAGATGCGCGGCACGCTGTCCATCGCGAGCACGGTGGCCTTCTTGCCCGCCAGCCTCTGCATGAGCTCGGGGTTTTGCGCGGGCCAGATGAAGCTCACGAGCGTCGTGCCTTCGCGCATCGCATCGATCTCATCCGCGGTCGGCGCGCGGACCTTGAAGATGATGTCCGACGTCGACCAGAGCGTCCTGGCGTCGGGCACGATCTCCACGCCGGCCTCGCGGTAGGCGTCGTCGTCGAAGTTCGCCTCCGCGCCCGCGCCGGATTCCACGGCCACCGCGAAGCCCAGCTTGATGAGCTTTTCGGCGACTTCCGGCGTCGTGGCTACGCGCTTCTCGCCCGGGTACACCTCTTTCGGCACACCGATTCTCATGTCACTCCCCCAATCCAGGTTGACGAGTTCACATCGCTTCCAATCCGCTCCCGCGTCGCGCGCGGGCCGATACCCTCACTGCCGTTTCGCCGCCATGCGGTCCCGATCCCCGCGCGCCGGGCGGCTAAGACTGCATGATCGACGTCATGCCCCCCATGTACGGCTGCAACGCCGCCGGCACCAGGATGCTGCCGTCGGCACCCTGATAGTTCTCCATGATGGCGATCAAGGTGCGGCCCACGGCCAGTCCCGAACCGTTCAGCGTGTGCAGCAGCTCCGGCTTGCCGGTCTCCCGGCTGCGATGGCGCGCCAGCATGCGGCGGGCCTGGAACGCCTCGAAATTGCTGCAGGAGGAGATCTCCCGGTAGGTGCCCTGGCTCGGCAGCCAGACCTCGAGGTCGTAGGTCTTGGCCGCGGAAAACCCCAAGTCGCCGGCGCACAGCGCCACCACCCGGTAGGGCAGCTCCAGCCTCTTCAGCACCGCCTCGGCGTGGCCGGTGAGCTCCTCCAGCGCCTGGTAGGACGTCGCGGGCTCCACGAGCTGCACCAGCTCGACCTTCTCGAACTGGTGCTGGCGGATCATGCCGCGGGTGTCGCGGCCGTGGGAACCCGCTTCGCTGCGGAAGCACGGCGAGTGGCAGACGAATCGTTTCGGCATCTCCTCGGCGGCGAAGATGTGATCGCGCGCGATGTTGGTAACCGGCACCTCGGCAGTCGGTATGAGATAGAAGCCCTGCTCCGGGATCGCGAACAGATCGGCGGCGAACTTGGGCAACTGGCCGGTGCCGAGCATGCTGTCGGCGTTCACCATGTAGGGAACATAGACCTCGGTGTAGCCGTGCTCGCGGGTGTGCAGGTCCAGCATGAACTGGACGAGCGCACGCTGCATGCGGGCGAGCGTCCCGGAGAGGATCACGAAGCGGGCGCTGGCGATCTTCGCCGCGGTCTCGAAATCCATGCCCCGCAGGCGCTCGCCCAGCTCGACGTGATCGCGCGGGGCGAAGTCGAATGCCGGCGGCGCGCCCCACCTGCGCACCTCGACGTTGCCGGTCTCGTCGCGGCCGTCGGGCACGCTCGCATGCGGGATGTTGGGCAGTCCGAGCGCGAAGTCGTTGATGCGCTGCTGAACGTCGGCGAGCTTCGCCTCGCCCTCGCGCAGCTCCTCGCCGAGCCCGGCGACCTCGGCCATCAGCGCCGAGGCGTCCTCGCCCTTGCCCTTGGCGATGCCGATCGCCCTGGACCTGGAATTGCGCAACGCCTGCAGCTCCTGCGTGCGCACCTGCAGCTGCTTGCGCTCCGCCTCCAGCGCCTCGTAGGCCGCAACGTCCAGTTCCACGCCGCGTCTGGCCAGACCCGCACGCACGACGTCCATGCTGGTACGCAATAGCACCGGATCGATCATGTCCCCTCTGTTCCTGCTTGATGTCTCTACCTGTCCCGGGCGACGGCGGGTGCAGCGGCCGCGGCACCGGAGGCTTGTCCGGTACGCGGGAAGGTGGCATGCATCTCGATGGGTTCCCTGCGGGGTCGCGCCGAATTCGGCCAATAGTGTAGCGTGCGTCCCTGCCGATGGCGACCGCTGCGGGCGGAGATCGGTCCCCGCATGAGTGCGCCCGCGACGCCCGCTCGGGCATGCGCACGGCGCTGCCGGCCCGCCGGATGAGGCCACGCACCGCAGTCAACCGCGGCTGACCGCGCCGTTGTCGCCGTCGGGATTGATGACCTCGAAATCCGCCGGGATCCGCGCGTAGAAGACGCGCACGCCCTCGCGCTCTATGAGCTCGAGCAACGCGCGCGATTCCTCGCCGCTGACGATGAATTCCACCTCTACCGGCAGGTCGCCGGCCAGTTCGAAGAAGTGGTTCGCGTGCAGCGTGCGATGGCGTCCGAAACCGGCCATGGCGCGGAAGGCCGAGCCGCCGCGCAGCCCCATCCTGTTGGCCTGTTCGAGCAGCCACTCCCACAGCAGTATGCCGTGGTGCCGTTCGCCTTCGTGGACGTAGAACCGCAAGAACGCGCCGTGCATGCCTATCCCCCGCCATGGACCCGTGCCACCCGACCGCTCATCCGCTCGCGGCCAGCCTGACGGCGGCGAAGCCGAGCGCCGTCAGCAACAGCGAGCCGAACAGGTGCAGGCTCACCGTCCCGAGCGCCCAGGCAAACTGCTCGCGGGCGATCAGGGTGACCACCTCGGCGGAGAACGTCGAGAAGGTCGTCAGTCCGCCGAGAAACCCGGTCACCACTGCGAGGCGCGCCTCCGGCGGCAGCCCGGGATGCTGGTTGAAGTAACCGATCGCCACACCGACGAGAAGACCGCCGACGAGGTTCGACGCCAGCGTGCCGAGCGGCACGGTGGGGAACACCGGATTCAGGGCGTGACTCAACGCCCAGCGCAGCCACGCCCCGAGCATGGCGCCTACACCGACAGCAATCAAGCCTGGCCAAGCCATGTCATTCCTTTCGTCAGTCCAAGTCGGACCGGAGTGAACACGACCAACGCGGGGGCTCGGTCTTGCTGGAGCGGCGGCCTACGTTGCCCGGTTCACGCCGGGCGATTCCGTAGGCATCATCAGCCCGATCGGCGGACAGAGCGGGCGGTTGCAGGAGGAATGCCATCTCCCTGCGGGTACTCTACCGCCCGTGCCGGAGGCGCTCAAGTGCCGGCGGCGAACCGGCGGCCGCGACTGCCCCGCCACCCGCGCGTCATCGCCGGCACGCACGCGCCGCCTCACCGCTCGTCCTTCCGATGCCGGGCGTCGAGATCGCGCAGATGCCTCAGCTTCTCCGCGATCTTCGCCTCCAGGCCGCGGTCGGTGGGTTCGTAGTAACGGCGGCCCGCGAGTCCCTCGGGCAGGTAGTTCTCGCCGGCGGCGTAGCCCTCGGTCTCGTCGTGCGCATAGCGGTATCCGCGCCCGTATTCGAGGTTCTTCATCAGCGCCGTCGGCGCATTGCGTAGGTGCAGGGGCACTTCCAGCGATCCGCTGCGGCGCACCTCCTCCATGGCGTTGTTGTAGGCCACGTACACCGCGTTGCTCTTGGCGCAGCAGGCGAGATAGACGATCGCCTGCGCGATGGCGAGTTCGCCCTCGGGGCTGCCGAGCCGCTCGTAGGTCTCCCAGGCATCCAGCGTCATCGGCAGGGCCCGCGGGTCGGCCAGCCCGATGTCCTCGGCGGCCATCCGCACGACGCGTCGGGCGACGTAGCGAGGGTCGCAGCCGCCGTCGATCATGCGCGCGAACCAGTACAGCGCGACGTCGGGCGAAGAGCCGCGGACCGCCTTGTGCAGGGCGGAGATCTGATCGTAGAAGGCCTCCCCGCCCTTGTCGAACCGCCGCTGCGTTCCGCCGGCCAGGACCTCCGCGAGCAGCGCTTCGCCGATCTCCCCCCCATCGGAGAGGTCCAGGGCGATCTCCAGCAGGTTCAGCGCCCGG
>CAZTPK010000144.1:342-5481 GCA_964614765.1 uncultured Gammaproteobacteria bacterium | reverse complement strand
GTGTAGACGCGCGACATCATGAGTGCCGCCAGCATGCCCGGCCCGTCGTCGTCCACGCCTGCAGGCAACATCGGTCTGGCGAGAAAGTCGGTGGTCGCGATGCCGCCCATCGTGCGCGGCCGGATGCTGTCGACGCTGTCCAGATGCGGCAGCGTGAGGCGCCCGACCTGATCGGGGCTGGAGGAGTCCACGAGCACCATGCCGGCGACCCGGTACGGGTAGCGCCGCGCGAACAATTGCATGTTCATGCCGCCATAAGAGTGGCCAACCAGCAACAGGCGGCCGTCGATGCCCGCCTGCTGCAGCAGCAAGAAAAGCTCATTGGCGATCCGGGAGCTTGATCTCGGCAACTCGCCGAACTCGCTCCATCCATAGCCGGCGCGATCGTAGAGGCACACGCGCGTGTGATGGCTTATCCGCTGCTGCACCGGCAGCCATTCGAGCGCCGATTCGCCAAGCCCGGTGTCGATGATGACAGTCGGCGCGCCCTCGCCACGGCAGTCCACGTGGAGTCTGGTGGTCCCGATGTTCACGAGCTCGCCCGGCGCCGTGTAATCCATCGCGCTCGCGGAGAACGGCGCGGCCAGCAAGAGACCGGCCAATGCCGCGAACCTGACGCGCAGCGGTCCGCTCGCTGGAGTTCGCTTCGAAGACTGGGACATAATCATGGACACGACGCTCCCGCGTGCTCGGCCTTTGAAAGTTTAGAGCATGGAATCCTCCCAAGTTCAAGCCCGCCCACCCACCCATGAGTTACAACACATGTCCAGCGGCTCCGGGCCGACGCGTCCTGCCGCCACGCTGTGGCGGCGTCTGGGCGCCATCGCCTACGACACCCTGCTGTTGTGCGCGTTGTGGTGGTGCATCGGCCTGGTAGCGGTGGGGATTGCCGGCGGCGAGGAAGTCCGAGCCCCGTATAGCCGGCTTCTGACACTCGCGCTCCTCGCCGTCGCCTATCTCTACTTCACGATGCAGTGGACCAAAGGCGGACAGACCCTGGGGATGAAGTGCTGGAGGCTGGTCGTGCATGCCGCCGACGGCAGTCCGCTCGGCTGGGGAAGAGCGAGCGCGCGGTTCATCGCCGCCACGCTGTCATGGTTGTCCCTCGGCGCCGGTTTCCTGTGGAGTCTCGTCGACCCGGAGCGCCTCACGTGGCACGACCGGCTCTCCGGCACGCGACTGCGCGTGCTTCCGCGCGCTGACGCGCGGCCACCGCTCCCGGCAGCCTGAACTCATGCCACGCGACGCAGCAGCAGGACGCCGGCCAGAACGATGATCAACGTCGGCCCCAGCACGCTGATGGCCGGGCTCAGGTCGAACACCACGCCGAGGTGGCCTGCGGCCTGGTTGACGATATGAAACGTGATGCCCACGAGCGAACCGACCACGATGCGCCCGCCTACAGTGCTCATGCGCGCGGAGGCAAACACCAACGGCACGGCCAGGAACACCATGGCGCCCGTGGCCAGCGGGTAAACCATCTTGGTCCACAGCGCCTGCACATAGCGCTGCGCGTTCTGGCTGTTCTGGTGCAGGTAGCGGACGTAATTCGTCAAATCCCACATCGACAGGTTGTTGGGATCGATCACGACCATGCCGATGAGCTCCGGCCGGAGCAGTGACTCCCAAACAGCGCGCGCCACCCGCCGCACGCGTATCTCGTTGTCGTTGAACGTCGTCTGTTTGATGTCGTAGAGCAGCCATTGCTGGTTGGTGTACTGCGCCGACTTGGCGTAGGTGCTCACGCGCAGATTGCTGTGGTTGTCGAACTCGTAGATGTAGATGTTCTCGACCCGGTCACCGGGGAGCACGGTGCGGATGTTGATGAAACTGTTGCCGTCGCGCGCCCAGAAGCCATTCCGTGTCCGCAATGCGATCTGATCGGATAGCGCCAGCGATCGGAAATTTCGCGCGAACTGTTCGGTCCGGGGCGCGACGAACTCCCCGATCAGCATTGCCGCCACCACCAGCAGCAGGGCGGATTTCATGACCGCGACGATCGTTCTGCCCAGGGAGACCCCTGCCGCCCGTATCGCGACCATCTCGCCGTTGGCCACCAGGGTCCCGAGGCCGAGCAGCGCGCCGATGAGCGCCGCGATGGGAAACAGCTGGTAGGTCAGCGCCGGCACTCGTAGCAACACGAACTGCAACGCGCCCATCACGGTGTAGCCGCCCTTGCCGACGTCGTTCAGCTCGTCGAGAAAGGCGAAGAACGTGAAGGCGGCGACCAGGGCCACCGTCACCGTCACCGCCGCCGCGATCACGGTCCGGCCGAGATAGCGATCTAGAGTGCGCATGTGCTGCCGCGGCTGTTTTGCGCCGAATTGGTGAAACGAATAGACTTGCCCGTATTCTCGCAATCATAACATTCGGACAGGAATTCAGACCTCACAGCTCATGACCAGCCCCATCCATCTATCCGTGAAAAGCGGCCTGGGCGCGGGAACGCGCAGCGGCTGTCTCGTCGTCGGCGTCTTCGAGAACCATAAACTGAGCCATGCGGCGACCGAACTCGACCGCGCCAGCCGTGGACAACTGCGCGCCATCCTGCGACGCGGCGACATAGAGGGAAGGATCGGACAGACCCTGCTCTTGCAGGCGCTCGATCACGTGCCCGCGCAGCGCGTGCTCCTCGTCGGTTGCGGCGGCGCGCGCGAGTTGAACGACGCCAGGTATCGCCGGGTGCTGGCCGCCGCCGCCGCGCGCCTGCTGGAGACGGGCAGCAGCGAGGCGGTGAGCTTTCTGTCCGAGTTGCCCGTTCCCGGCCGCGAGCTCTACTGGAAGGTCCGCCAGGCGGTCGAGGCGGCGCGCGAGGCGCGCTACCGCTTCGACGCCTTCAAGTCCAAACGCAACGGCCGCGTCCCTGCCCTGAAGCGCATCACCTTGGCGATTGCCGAGGCGCGGCAGCTCGCCGCCGCGGAGCGTGCCCTCCACGATGGCACTGCCATCGCCAACGGGATCGACCTCGCCAAGGATCTCGCCAACACCCCGCCGAACATCTGCCATCCGACCTATCTCGCCGGTCGGGCGAAGGAGTTGGCGCGCCGGCACCGCTCGCTTAAGGTGACGGTGCTCGAGGAAGCGCAGATGCGGCGCTTGGGCATGCACTCGCTGCTGGCCGTCGCGCGCGGCAGCCACCAGCCCCCGAAATTCATCATCTTCGAATACAAGGGCGTCCGCGGCGGCACCAAGCCCATTGCGCTCGTGGGCAAGGGCGTGACCTTCGACACCGGCGGCATCTCCATCAAGCCCGCCGCCGCCATGGACGAGATGAAGTTCGACATGTGCGGAGCAGCCAGCGTGTTCGGCACCATGAGCGCCGTGGCCGAGATGAAGCTGCCGCTGCACGTCGTCGCGGCGATCCCCGCGGTCGAGAACATGCCGGGTGGCAACGCGACGCGGCCCGCCGACATCGTCACCAGCCTGTCGGGGCAGACGGTCGAGATCCTGAACACCGACGCCGAGGGCCGGCTGATACTCTGCGACGCGATCACGTACATCGAACGCCGATACGCCCCGCAGACGGTGGTGGACGTCGCCACTCTCACCGGCGCCTGCGTGGTCGCGCTCGGCAACCACGCCACCGGCCTTTTCTCCAACCATCAGCCGCTGGCGGACGCGCTGCTCGCGGCCGGTCAGACGGCCGGCGATCGCGCCTGGCAGCTGCCGCTGTGGGAGGAGTACCAGTCGCAACTGGACAGCCCGTTCGCCGACATGGCCAACGTCGGCGGCCGCGAGGGCGGTGCGATCACCGCGGCCTGTTTCCTCTCGCGCTTTGCCAAGAACCTGCAATGGGCGCACCTGGACATCGCCGGTACCGCCTACCGCTCCGGCAAGCAGAAGGGCGCCACCGGCCGACCGGTACCGCTGCTCACGCAGTTCCTGCTCGACCGCGCCGGCAGATCGCGATGACCCGCGTCGACTTCCACGTGCTTCCCGCCAGTGGCAAGATCGACGCTGATCGCTGGGCCTGCAAGCTCGCCGCGAAGGCGTGGCGGCAGGGTCACCGGGTCTACATCCTCGCCGCCTCCGAGACCCACGCCCGTCGGCTGGACGACCTGTTGTGGACGTTTCGGGACACGAGCTTTCTGCCGCACGCCTTGGTTGGCGATCGCACGGAGGACGTTCGCGTGCTCGTGGGCAGCGGCGAGGAAGCGCCCGAGGAGCACGAAGTCATGATAAATCTCGCGCACCCGGTGCCTTCGTTCTTCAGCCGCTTCGAACGCGTGCTGGAGGTGGTGCCCGCGCAGGAGGAGCCGCGCACGCTGGCCCGCGAGCGATTCCGGTTCTACAAGGAACGGGGGTACCCGCTCGAGTCCCACGACATCGCAGGCGATGACGACGCTGCCTGAATCCGACCCCGAGACACCGACGCCCGCGAGCGCGGAGGATCGCGGACTGGTCGAAGCCGTCGAACTGCTCGACCGCCTGATCGAGAAGAACGAGGAGGCGCTCGTCTCCGGCGCGATCATGGAGCCGGCCGAGTTCGAGGAGATCGGCGATGAATTGGCCGCCCTGCCCATGCACGAACCCTTGCATGGACGGGCGCCCGAGATCCTGGACCTGTTCGGGACGCCCGCCGCCGATGAGTTCGAGAACGACGCGCGTTACGCGAACGAGGACGACCTGCCGGAGGAGCTGGACCTCGACGTCTTGCGGCAGGAGCTGCTCACCGATCTGAACACGCTCATCGACCTGGGTCTGCGCCGCGCCACGGACTCGGCCCGTCAGCGCCTGGCGGAGGAATTCGGCCAGGAGTTGCTGGGCCGCGACCAGCCCGCCTCCGGCGAGGATGCACCGGAGGTCGAGGGGGGCGGGGAGCCGCCGCGCATATCACTGTCCCAGGCCATGGGGGACATCCTGAGCCGCTACGGGCTGTCCGACCACGACAGCAGCGCCTTTTACCTGGAATTGAGAAGCGAGCTCGAGACGATACTCGGCCAGGGGCTCGAACGGATCCGGCACGAGCTCGAGGCGGTGCTGCAGGAGCGCATGGCGGCGCGCGCGGAGTCGCGGCTGCTCGCCATGTCCGCGCCGCGCGAGCATCAATGCCCCGAAGGCGCACAGGAGGACACCGCGCGGCGAACCGGGGATCCGGGCACGGGCTCGGCCTGACCTGCGCGAGGCCGTCGCGGCCCG
>CAZTPK010000144.1:0-316 GCA_964614765.1 uncultured Gammaproteobacteria bacterium | reverse complement strand
CCTTTCCCCTCGTATACGCGATCGCGCCGATCACTTACCATTAGCCTCGGCGGCCCGACCGGGCGGCCGTCGCGCCGTGCCACCCGCCGGGCGCGGCAGGCAACCCGCCCGCGCCCCGCGACGTCAGCTAGCCTCTCTCGTTTCGCGCCATGGACAAGACCTACGACCCAACACAGATCGAGCAGACCTGGGCCGCGCGCTGGGAAGAGCGCGGGTATTTCAAGGCCGGCGGCGCGGCCGCCCCGTTCTGCATCATGCTGCCGCCACCGAACGTCACCGGCACCCTGCACATGGGCCACGCGTTCCAGCAGACGCT
>CAZTPK010000143.1:0-5500 GCA_964614765.1 uncultured Gammaproteobacteria bacterium | reverse complement strand
CCCCCCACGCCAGGGTGTCGACCTTCGCCTCGGCGATCGTCCGCGCGACCGACCCCTACGCAGTGACCGACGCCGATGGGCGGGTGATCGGACAGATCTCCGGCCAGTCCGTCGTCGACCTGCTGGCGGGACGCGAGGCCGCGGTGTGAGCGCCGTCGTAATACCGCGAACACGCGCCGCCGCCGGGCCCTCGTCCTGGACGCTGGCGTGGATCGCGGTGTTCATCGGTACCTACGTGCTCTACCGCCTATCCCAGGGCACACCCTGGCTGCACGACTATCCCGCGGCGGCCGTCGTCCCGTTCGCCGAGTGGATCTCGGCGTTCATGAACTGGCTGCGCGTGAACTTCACCTGGCTCACGCGCGGGGTCTCCGCGGCCGTCGGCGTGCCGCTGGACATCGCGATGGGGCTGCTCGCCAAGGATCTGAAGCCCGAGATCCTCGGCGTCGCGCTCAGCATCCCCAAGCTCTCCTGGGTGGGAGTGATCGCGGCAGTCGGCATCGCCGGCCTGGCGACCGGCAGGCGTGGCATCGCCCTGCTCGCCACCGCCTGCTTCCTCTACATCGCCGTGTTCGGCCAGTGGCAGAGCGCCATGCTGACCCTGGCGCTCATCGTCATCTGCGTGCCGCTGTGCGTGATCACGGGCGTCCTGGTGGGTGTGTGGGCGCACCGTTCGCCGAGGTTCAAGCGTGCGGTCGTCCTGCCGGCGCTCGACCTCATGCAGACGGTGCCCACCTTCGCCTACCTGGTGCCGATGCTGCTGCTGTTCGGCAACAACCCGGTCTCCGCACTCATGGCCACCGGCATCTACGCCGTGCCGCCGATGGTGCGCGTGGTGATGCTGGCGCTGGAGCGGGTGCCGCACGAGATCGACGAGTTCGGCACGATGGTGGGCTGCTCGCGGCGCCAGAAGATGTGGCGCGTGCTGCTGCCGTCGGCACGCCCCATGCTGATGGTGGGCGTCAACCAGGTGATCATGCTGGCGCTGAACATGGTCATCATCTCCTCGATGATCGGCGCCGGCGGGCTGGGCTACGACGTGCTGCTCGCCCTGCGCGCCCTGAAGCTCGGCGCCGCGCTCGAGGCCGGCCTGGCCATCGTCGCGCTGGCAATCGCGCTGGACCGGTTGAGCCAGGCCATCGCCGAGCGCCGCCCGAGCGCGTTCCGGCCAGGACCGTTCTGGCAGCGGCATCCGCACGTCTGCGCGGCGCTGGTGGTGCTGCTCGGAACCACCGCCCTCGGCCAGCTCTGGCCGGCGCTCGCCGAGATCCCCAAGTCGATGACCATCACCACCGCGCCGATGTGGAAGGAGCTGGTCGACTGGATCACGCAGAACTTCTTCGATGTGATCGAGACCTTCCGCACCTGGGTCCTGCTGAACCTGCTCAACCCGGTCAAGCAGTTCTTCCTGGCGCTGCCCTGGCCCGGCGTGCTCGCCATGGTCGGACTCGCCGGCCTGCAGCTGGGCGGCATGCGGCTGGCCTTGCTGGTGGCGACGCTCACCCTGTTCTGCGTGGTCACCGGGCTGTGGGAGAAGACCATGACCACGGTGTACCTCTGCGGCGTCTCCTCGGTGATCGCCGCGATGATCGGCATACCGCTCGGGATCCTCGCCGCGCGCAGCGAGAGGGCGAACCGCATCATCCAGCCGCTCATCGACACGCTGCAGACCATGCCCTCGTTCGTGTTCATCATCCCGGTGGTGATGCTGTTCCGGGTCGGCGACGTGACCGCCATGATCGCGGTGGTCTCCTTCGCGATCGCGCCGGCCGTGCGCTATACCTACCACGGCATCAAGGGCGTCGCGCCCGCCCTCGTCGAGGCGGCACTCGTATCCGGCTGCACGCGCCGCCAGGTGCTCTGGCGGGTGCAGCTGCCGCTGGCGCTGCCGGAGATCATGCTCGGCATCAACCAGACCATACTCCTCGCGCTGAGCATGCTCATCATCACGGCCATGGTCGGCACGCGCGACCTCGGCCAGGAGGTGTTCATCGCGCTCGCCAAGGCCGACTCCGGCCGCGGCCTGGTGGCCGGCCTCGCCGTGGCGTTCATCGGCATCGTCACCGACAGGCTGATCGGCGCCTGGAGCGTGCGCACCAAACGCCGGCTGGGGATCGACTGACAACGCCTGTGCCCGGGCCGCCGCCCGGCGCGCGGAGGTTGACCGCAAGAGGATCGGAGAACAACGCCCATGAAGACATGGCTGCTGCCGGCGCTCGTGACCGTGCTCCTCTACGGGCTCTGGTCCTTCTTCCCGAAACTGTCCGTGAAGTACCTGAGTCCGTCGAACGCCGTCATCTACGAGGTGATCGGCAGCATGATCTTCGGCGCGATCGCGATAGTGCTGATGGGCTTCAACCTCCAGTACCACCCCAAAGGCGCACTCTTCGGCATGATCACCGGCTTCTGCCTGGTGCTGGCCGGCCTCACCTACCTCGTGGCGGCATCGCGCGGCCCGGTGGCCCTCGTCTCCGCCGTCTCGGCACTCTACCCGCTGGTGACGCTGATCCTCGCCGCACTGCTGCTGGGGGAGACCATCACGTTCAAGCAGGGCTGCGGCATCGTCCTGGCCGTGTTCTCCGTGATCCTCATGGCCTCCTGAGCGCCGTGCGCGGACATCGGCGAATCACCCCGCGCGCGGCAATCCCCCTCGCGGCGCCGTCCGTACCAGGGGGTACTTCCGGTAGCCGGAATGTGCAATCATTGACGTTGCGAGCCGCACCCGACCAGACCGCGATCCGGCGTGACGGCCGCGCGAATCCCGGAACGTCGAACCGCCGCCCGCCTGGCGCACCGCCAGGGGGCCACGCGGAAGAAATCAAGTCGAGGAGGTTCAAACGATGAGAGCGTTTCCAGCCCGATTGTCACAGCTCTTGTGGCAGGTCGTCACTGCGCTGACGACGGCGGTCCGGCGCGCACTGCTGCCAGCCAGCGCGCACGGCCCGGAGCCGGTACGACTCCCGGCCCATTTCGTTCCCGACCCCAGCTCCTGCGATGAGTATATCTGGGTTCCCGAATACGCCCTGGGCGAGCGGCAGGACGAGGGCTACACGTATTACCTGCACCCCGGCACCGGGGCGATGTGCTATCGCCGCGTGCAGCGGGCCAATCACGTCAGCAACGAATTCCTGATGGTGCGGCCGAGGACGCGCATCGCGGCCTGAGTGCGACAAGCGGATCGGCATGCGCCCCGCACCGACCGATCCGCAATCGCACAGTTGGCGGATGCGAGCGTGGGCCGGCCCCACGGCGAGGAGGCCGAGAGGGAAATCCGACCTGCGGCGCGCGACAGGCCAACTCTGCGCCGGCACGTCGCCGTGAACACGACAGCGCGCCACGATGCCCTCCCTGGAACTGAAAATCCCGCCGCCGCTGGTCGCGCTGGCCTGCGGCGCACTGATGTGGTTCGTTGCCCGCCAAACACCCTTCGCCAGCTGGCCCGTCGCGGGACGGGGAATCCTCGCACTGACGTTCGCCGCGCTGGGCGTGTGCATCAGCGCGAGCGGTGTCGTGACGTTCCGTCGCGCCGGCACGACGACCAATCCGATGCGGCCCGATAGCGCGACCATTCTAGTCACCGGCGGCATCTATGGGCGTACGCGCAACCCCATGTACCTCGGCCTCTCGATCGTCCTGATCGGGTGGGGCGTGTACCTCGCCAACGCACTGGCATTGTTTATCCTTCCTGGTTTCGTGCTCTATGTCACCCGCTTCCAGATCCAGCCGGAGGAGCGGGTGCTCTCCGCCCTCTTCGGCGCGCGATACCAGGCATACCAGGCGAGCGTCCGCCGATGGCTCTGACGCGCGCACGGGTACGCCGATGACCGCGCCCGGATCCCCCTAAATGACACCTCCGCCGGCTGGCGGCATCAAGCGCGTGTCGGTGTGGAGCGCCCCGTTGCGTGCCGCCCACTGGCTGATGGCGGCGGCGACCATCGCCCTGCTCCTGACCGGCTGGCTGATGAGTGTGGCGCCGGATCTGTACGACGCGGCCCGCGATTACCATTTCGTGACCGGCTACGTGCTCATCTTCGCGCTCGCGCTGCGTCTCTGGCTGCTGTGGCGGGGCGGCGGCGCGGACGGCTGGCGCGACCTGCTGCCCAAGCCCGGATACACGCGCGCCGCGGTCGAGATGCTGCGCTTCTATCTCAGCTTCGGCCGGTCATCGCTGCCACGCTGGTATGCGCACAACCCGCTCTGGGCGCCGGTCTATCTCGCGTGGATCCTGCTGCTCGTGGCGCAGGCGGCGATGGGTCTGGCAATGAAGGGCGGATTGTTCGATACCCTGCTTCTCGAGGATCTGCACGCACTGGGCGCAAAGACGATCGCCGTGGTCGCCGCGGCGCACGTCGTCGCGGTGGTCCTGCAGGACTGGCGCGGCGAGGGCTCCGATGTCTCGGCAATGATCAGCGGCTACCGGATCTTCCCGATCCACCCGCCACCGCCGTTTCCGCCGCCGGATGCGCGGAGGAGTTCCGGGCAGTGACCCTGCGGCCGTCTGAGAGCCGATGACGGCCGTGCTCGCGTCCCCGGATCTCCGGGGCCATCACCATCTGCTCGCCGCACTCGCCGGCCTGGTGCTGCCGACCGGGGCCGAGGGCGCGCGCGCAGCACCCGGGGACTCCGTCCGCGGCGCCGTGCCGCACGATCGAGGTCTACACCCGCTCCGGCTGCCCGCATTGCGCGCTGGCCCATGCCTGGCTCGAGACCCTCCGGCGGGCCCGGCCCCAGATCACCATCGTCGCCCGCGACGTGCACGCGGCGCCGGAGAACATGGATCGATTCCTCGAGCTCAACGCGCGTTTCGGTATCGATCGTCCCGGCGTGCCCGCCTTCCTGATCTGCGATCGCTTCCTGGTCGGTTTCGATCCGGCGGCAACGCCTGCGGAGATCGAGGTGGCCCTCGGCCTGGCCGACGCATCCGCCGGCGGCCCAGCGGCGCGTGTCAAGCTTCCGTGGATCGGGCCGATCACCGTGGAGCGTCTCGGTCTGCCGCTGTTCACGATTGGCATCGGGCTCATCGACGGTTTCAACCCGTGCGCGATGTGGGTGCTGCTGTTCCTGCTCGCGCTGCTGGTCAACCTGCGCAGCCGCGCCCGGATGGCGCTGATCGCCACGACCTTCGTCCTGGTCAGTGGCACCGTGTACTTCGCCCTGATGGCCGCTTGGCTCGAAGTCTTTCTGCTGGCGGGATACTCGCGGACGGTGCAGATCGGGTTGGGACTCACCGCGGTGCTCATCGGCGCCGTGCATCTCAAGGAGGGATTGGCGGGGCGCGGCGGCGTCTCCCTGAGCATTCCGGAGGCCTCCAAACCAGGGCTGTACGCCCGCATGCGCGAGGTCATCTACGCGCGCAACCTGGCCGCCGCGATGGCTGCCGTGATCGTGCTCGCACTCGCCGTGAATGTCGTCGAGCTGCTGTGCACGGCCGGTCTGCCCGCGATCTACACCGCCATTCTCGCGCAGCACTCCCTGCCCCGCCCGTCCTACTACGGCTACC
>CAZTPK010000142.1:0-5568 GCA_964614765.1 uncultured Gammaproteobacteria bacterium | reverse complement strand
GCACAGTTCGTAGTCATCACCGCCCCCGAGTGCGCGCTCGATCGCCGCATCACCGCGTTCACAGGCGCGCAGCGACGCGGAAATCGGCAGGCGATCGAGGTGAACCTCCGCCCCAACGCCGCTGGCCTCGAGCACGTGCATCAGATCCGCCGCAAGGCCGTCGGACACGTCGATGGCGCTGCTGGCGACCCCGCGGAGAAACTGGCCCAGCGCGACCCGGGGCTCCGGCCGCAGGAAACGGCGCGTGAGCGCCGTGCGGGAGTCCGCGTCGCACACCGTCATCCCCATGAGCGCGCGCAGGCCGCCAGCGGCATCACCAAGGGTGCCCGAGGCGTATACGCCGTCGCCGGCACCGGCTCCCGCGCGCCGCAGCGCCCCTCCGGCGGGCACCCAGCCATGCGCGGTGACGGTGACCGTCAGCGGACCTCGCGTGGTATCCCCACCCACAAATTGCACCTCGAAGCGCTCCGCCAGTTCCAGCAGCCCGGCGGCGAACCCCTGCAGCCACTCCTCGTCGGCCTGCGGCAGCGTCAGGGCGAGACTGCACCACGCCGGCTCCGCTCCCATGGCCGCCAGATCGCTGAGATTCACGGCCAGGGCGCGGTAGCCGATGTCCGCGGCGGTCATGGTCGAGGGGAAATGCACGCCCGCCACGATGGTGTCCGTCACCACCACCAGGTCGTGGTCCGGCCGGGGCCGCAGCACTGCGCCATCGTCGCCGATCCCGATGGCCACGTCGTCGCGGCGCGCGCCGGCGCGTCGGAAGTAGCGATCGATGAGCTCGAATTCGGAGGTGGACATGGCGCTCGGCCTGCTGGCGGTGGATCGGATTCCGGCGGCACCGACGAGGAGGGCGGCCCGGTTCCGCTATCCCGTTCCCGCCGCCGTCTCGAGCGGGCGCAGGGCGCGTGCCAGCCTGTCCAGCGCGGTGTTGACATAGCGATGTCCCTGTTCGGCGCCGAACATCTTCTCCAGCTCTATGGCCTCGTTGATGACCACGCGCCACGGCGTCTCGCTGCAGTGGCGGAGCTCATAGGCGCCGATGAGCAGGATCGCCCGCTCCACCGGATCGAGCTCCCGCACCGGCCGATCGATCACGCTCGTCAAATCCGCCTCCAGCTCCTCGATGTGACGCGGGATGCCGCGCGTCAGCTTCTCGAACAACTCCATGTCGGCGTTGACCACCTCGCGCTCGGCGACGAACTCCTTCAGGATGTCGCTGGGATCCTGGCCCGCGAGCTGCCACTGGTACAGCGCCTGCACCGCGCAGCGGCGGGCGCGCACGCGCGCGTGCGCGGACCTGCCGCCCCCCCTGCGCTTTCCGGAGCTCATCTACCTGGCCAGTTCCCGGGTGAGATTGATCATCTCGATGGCGACCAGGGCAGCCTCGGAGCCCTTGTTCCCCATCGCGCCTCCGGCGCGGGCCTCCGCCTGTTCGTCGTTCTCGGTCGTCAGCACGCCGAAGGCGATGGGGATGTCGAGATCCGCGCTCACCTCCGATATCCCGCTCGCGCACTCGCCGGCGACATAATCGAAGTGCGGCGTCTCCCCCCGTATGACCGCACCCAGCGCGATCAGCGCGTCGAAGTCCCCCGACATCGCCATGCGTCTTGCCGCGAAGGCGATCTCGTAGGCGCCCGGGACGCGCACGACCGTGATGCGCCTGCCCGCCACGCCCCGCTCCTTCAGCGTCCGCACGCACCCCTCGATGAGCTTGCTGACGATCTCGTCGTTGAATCGACTGGCGATGATGCCGAAGCGCGCGTCCTCCGGAGGGGTCTCTCCACCTTCTACCTGCCTGACGTCTGCCATGTTCGTTCCTAGTGAGTGATGTATTCGACGACCTCCAGCCCGAAGCCGGACAATGCGCTGTATTTCCTCTGCCGGCTCATCACCCGCATCTTGCGCACCCCGATGTCGGCAAGCACCTGTGCGCCGAGGCCCACGGTGCGCAGTTCGTCGCGCGCGGGCGGCGACGGCGCCTCGGCCTGCGCTGTCACGGGCTCGTGCGTGCGCTGCAGACTGCGAACGAGCTGGTCGTTGTCGTACTGGTTGCGGAGTATCACGAGCACGCCGCTCGGCTCGCGCGCGATGCGCAGCAGCGCGTCTCGCAGCGGCCAGCCGGAATCCGCGCGCGATGCCCCGGTCAGATCGAACAGCGGATTCTCGATGTGCACGCGCACGGCGACGGGCTTTCCGGGTTCGACCTTTCCCTTCACCAGCGCGATGTGCAGATCGCCGGCGATGGTGTCGCGATAGGTGATCGCGTGCAACTGGCCGACCTCGGTCTGCAGATCCGTCTCCGCCACGCGTTCGATGGTCTTCTCGTTGTGTATGCGGTAGCGGATCAGGTCGGCGATGGTGCCGATCTTGAGGCCGTGCTGCGCGGCCATCCGTTCCAGCTCGGGGCGGCGCGCCATGGACCCGTCCTCGTTGAGGATCTCCACGATCACCGCCGCCGGCTCCAGGCCCGCAAGCCGGGCGAGGTCGCAGCCTGCCTCGGTGTGCCCGGCGCGCGTGAGCACCCCGCCCGGCTGGGCCATCAGCGGAAAGATGTGCCCGGGCTGCACCACGTCGCTGGGCTTGGCATCCTCGGCCACCGCAACCTGCACGGTGCGCGCGCGGTCGGCCGCGGAGATGCCGGTCGTCACGCCCGTGGCGGCCTCGATGGACACGGTGAAATTGGTGCCATAGTTGAAATACGTGTCGCGCACCATCAACGGCAGGTTCAGCCGCTCGCAGCGCTCGCGGGTCAGCGTCAGACAGATGAGGCCGCGTCCGTGCGTCGCCATGAAGTTGATGTCCGCGGGTTTGACAAGGGCGGCGGCCATCACCAGATCGCCCTCGTTCTCGCGATCCTCGTCATCCATGACGATGACCATGCGTCCCTGACGGATGTCTTCGACGATCTCTTCGGTAGTGCTGAGTGAGGACATGCGCGAGGCCAGGAGGCGAACCGGTGAATGGCCGGATTATAACCGCTTTGGGGGGCCGTCCTGCCGGCGGCGAGGCCGCCCCTTCAGGCATCTCTCTCAGCGATCAGCCGCTCGAGATAGCGCGCAATCAGGTCGACCTCGATATTGACGGCATCCCCCGGCTTGTACCCCCCGAACAGGGTCTGCTCGCGGGTGTGCGGGATGATCTGCACCTCGAAGGTGGCGCCCTCCACGGCGTTCACCGTCAGGCTGACGCCATCGACGCAAACCGAGCCCTTGCGCGACACGTACCGCGCCAGCTCGGCCGGCACCTCGATCCGCAGCCACAGGCAGTCGCCGTCCGCGCGCACCGCGCGAACCCGCCCTACCCCATCGACGTGGCCGCTCACCAGATGCCCGCCCAGCCTGTCGCCCAGGCGCAGCGCGAGCTCCAGGTTGACGCGGTCGCCGACCGCCAGCCCTGCGAGGGAGGTACAGCGCAGGGTTTCCGGCGACACGTCCACGGCGAAGCCGTGCGCGTCGAACTCCACGACGGTCAGGCACACGCCGTTGACGGCGATGCTGTCGCCGACGCGCGCGTCGGCCAACGCGAGCTGGCCGGAGTCGACGCGCATCCTCACACCTTCCGCCTGCGGCGCGATCGATTGGATTGTTCCCATCGCCTGCACGATACCTGTGAACATGCGTTCGGTCACACCGTTCCATGCGGGCGCATGATCACGCGCCAGTCGCCGCCGATCGGCCGCAGGTCCACGGGATCGAGGCCGATGGCGTCGGCCAGGCGGTTCAATCCCGGCAGGCGCGCCAGGGGTTGCGCCGCGTCTCCCATCAGCTTCGGCGCCACGTAGCAGATGAGCTCGTCGACCAGGCCTGCCTGCAGCAGCGCCCCCGTCAGCGTCGGTCCGGCCTCGACCAGCACCTCGTTCAGCTCGCGGCGGCCGAGCTCGCGCATCGCCGCCGGCAAATCGATCCTGCCGTCGGCTCCGGGGCAACGGACGGATTCGGCGCCCTTCCAGGAGCGATCAGCAACGGCTGTGATCACCAGCGCGGCCCCCGGGCCCGAAAGCACCCGCGAATCGCGGGGCATGCGCAGGGCGGGATCGAGCACCACGCGCAGCGGCTGCCCGGGAATCTCCCCCACCAACGGCTGCGCGCGCACCGTCAGGGCCGGATCGTCGGCGATCACCGTGTTCACGCCGGTGAGCACCGCGCAACTGCGGGCACGCCAGCGCTGCACGTCGGCGCGCGCGGCCTCGCCGCTGATCCACCTGCTCTCGCCGTTGGCCATCGCCACGCGGCCGTCGAGGCTCATGCCGACCTTCGCGCGCAACCACGGCCGCCCTTTGCGCATGCGCTGGCAGAATCCCACGTTCAGTGCCTCGGCCTCGCCGGCCAGCAGCCCCGTGCCGACCTCGACGCCCGCGGCCTGCAACTGCCTCAACCCCTCGCCGGCGACGCGCGGATTCGGATCGGACATCGCCGCCACCACCCGCGCAACCCCGGCCTGCACCAGGGCCTCGCTGCAGGGGGGCGTGCGCCCGTAATGAGAGCACGGCTCGAGGGTGACATAGCAGGTTGCGCCGCGCGCCGCGGCGCCCGCGGCGCGCAAGGCCAGCGTCTCCGCATGAGGCTCGCCGGCACGCTCGTGCCAGCCCTCGCCGATGACCTTCCCGTCCCTGACGATGACACAGCCGACGCGCGGATTCGGACGCGTCGTGTTCAGTCCCCGCGCCGCGAGCTGTAATGCGCGCGCCATGTGGCGATGATCGTCGGCCGTGTAGCCGATCGGATTCGCTGCCGTGCTCACGAACGCCCACGCGGGCGGTGTGCCTGCCTGCCGGCCTTGCCCGTCTTGCGGCCGTACCGCGAACCGGGTTCCTCCGCCAGCGGCGCAGCGCCGTCGTCATCCGGAAGGATGAGGTTCAATTGCCTGCGGCGCACGTGAGGCGGGATCTCGTTCTCCAGCCCGGCAATCGCCTCGCTGAAGGCCTTGACGTCGTCGAAGCTGTGGTACACGGACGCGAATCGCACATAGGCGACCTGGTCCAGCTCCCGCAATTCCTGCATCACCCACTCGCCCAGGCGGCTGGAGGGGATCTCGCGCTCGCCGCTCGCGCGCAGCTTGCGCTTGATGTTGTTGACGGCCGCGTCCACGCGTTCGGTCTCCACGGGCCGCTTGCGCAAGGCGCGCTCCATGCCGGCGCGCAGCTTCTCCTCGCTGAAGGGTTCGCGCCGCTTGTCGCGCTGCTTGACGATGCGCGGGAGGTTGAGCTCGGCGGTCTCGTAGGTGGTGAACCGCTCGCGGCACTTCTCGCACTCGCGCCGGCGCCGCACCTGTTCACCCTCGCCGACGAAGCGGGAATCGATGACGCGCGTGCTGGGGAAGGCGCAATAAGGGCACTTCATGCAGGAGATTTTAACCCACTACCCCCAGCAATTGGGGGAATTTTCCGCGCCCTACGCTAGCCGTGGGACCGCCGCCGCGGTGGCCGCGGTGAATCGCCCGGCGTGCGAAGGGAGGCTCGGCAAAGCATCCCGGCGATCGCGCCGGTGGCCGTGACGCCGGCACGCCCCGCCCGGGGATCGGGGGATGGACGTGGCGTCCCGCGGGACAGAAACGGCCGTGGTGGCG
>CAZTPK010000141.1:0-5581 GCA_964614765.1 uncultured Gammaproteobacteria bacterium | reverse complement strand
CGCGTACTTCACGGAGAAGGCCGCCTCGATGCGCATCGAGGCGTTCGAGGAGAAGATCAATCCCGCGCAGCCAGACTCGGACAAGAAGACCAAGGTTCTCGGCTCGCTGCGCGCGTTCACGGACATGCAGGCGAAAATGAAGTCGGCCTATGACGTCGTGATCTACATCCACGGCTTCAACGTGAGCTGGCGCGAGGCCGTGGGAAGTGCGCTCGCCCTGCAGGAGATGCTCAATCAGCGCATCCGTCCCGAGGCGAAAGCAGCCGACCAGACCGGGGTGGTCGTCTTCCTCTTCACCTGGCCCTCCGACGGGCTTGCCCTGCCGTACGTGTCGTACAAATCCGATCGCACGGACGCGGAGGCCTCCGGCTACGCCGTGGGCCGCGGCCTTCTCAAGCTGCGCGACTTCCTCGCCTCGCTGCGCACACGCGGCCGCGCGGGCGAACCGCTGTGCGACCAGGAGATGCACCTGCTATGCCACTCGATGGGCAACTACGTGCTGCAGAACACGGTGAAGCGCCTGCTCGAGTTCAACCGGGGACTGGTGCTGCCGCGCATTTTCGAGCACATCTTCATGTGCGCACCCGACGTCAACGACAACGTCTTCGAGTTCGGCCAACCGCTGGAGCGCCTCCCGGAGCTCGCGCGCACGGTGAGCGTGTACCACAACAAGGGGGACATGGCGATGTACGTCTCCGACTACACCAAGCAGAACCCCGATCGGCTGGGCATGGCGGGCGCATCCAAGCCGGGCACGCTGCACAGCAAGATCCACCAGATCGACTGCACGCCGATCGTGAAGGGCCTCGTCGAGCACAGCTATTACCTCTCCGGTCGCGTGAACGAGGACATCCGCATGAGCATCCAGGGACTGGCGCCTGACGACCCGGTCCGGCCGCGCGTCACGCAGTCCCGGGCCTGGCCCAACGTCTGGACGATGAAGTAGTAAGCGTGGACGGTTGCCTGGCGCTCGACAACGGCGTCGACGCCGGCACGTCATCGACGCGTCAGTATTGAGACCGTTGCATCGGCAAGGGACGCGGGCTCCCGGTGCTGCTGGCCGGCGGCTTGGGTTTCGGGGCGCTCGCGGAAGGCTGCCTCGGCGTCTCGCTACGGACCGTCGATGGCTGCACCAGTTCCGAGGGCAGGGAACCGACGTGACTGCCGGTTATTTCGAGCTGCTGCGGCTCGCTCTGATCCAGGCACAGCCCGTCCGTGTAGCTTATCTTTCGGCTGACCGGGTCCTTGCACCTCCTGATCTGGCCGGCCGGCGCGGGCCAGGCAGCCAGGAGCATCACGACCAGCAGTAGCAGAGGTCGCGCCATAGCGAGCTCGTCGAGAGGGCGGGACCTGCCCGCGGTCAGCCACTCAGGTCCTTACGCGCACGAGCTCACGCACCCGATCGCGGATCCGGACGAAGCCGGCATGCGCGGACGTGAGCGTGCGATTGGAGAACGTCCTCGGCAGCACGACGACCGACGCGTTGTCAGTGCTGTGCGTGCCGAAACGCGCCTTGTAGGGCGCCTCGCCCCATCCGAAGTCCAGCCAGCGCGCCGGGCGGTGGCCGGCGAGATCCCGCTGGATCATGAGCAGCAGCACAGTGCCCGGGGAGAGGCTGGCGTACTTCTCGGCGTACCCCACCTCGACGTAGTGATATACGTCCTTGTATTGGTACCCGATCGCGAAGGCGCAGGGCTCCTCGCGGAAGAACAACAGGTAGGAACGCAGCACGCCACTGCTGGCCAGGTGCGTCAGGCGCCGGATCTCGGCAGGGTCCGTGGAGACGCGCGGACCGAGCTCGCGGTGCTGCCAGGACTGTTGCGACACCCGAGCGGCCAGCGAGAGCAGCACCCGGACCTGCTGCGGCGAGTCGATGCGCACCAGTCGCGAGCCGGGGTTGGCGGCCTCGCCGAAGGCCGCCATCCGCTCCCGCAGGTAGCGCCTGTGCTTGCGGCTCATGCGTGCCAGGCATGCGTCCGGGTCCGTCGCCAGGTGCATGTAGTACTGCTTGCGAACGCCGTCCAGCGGATGGATCAAGCAACTCCGCTCTGCATAGGCGTGCAGTGCATGCCAGGTGTAGGAGGCCGTTGGCAGCTTCCGAAACAACAGTCCGGTGCAGGCGTCATTGCGCCGGAGTATGGCCTCGTACAGCGTCGCGTGTGCGTCGTGCTCGTCCGGCAGCAGCGGCTGGCTTCCGAGAATGTTGGCGACCTGCCAGCTGTGCCGATGGAGCACCTTGTTGCCAACCTCGAATTCGAGCGACACGGACTGAAACCGTATCGGCACGACACCGACGAGGCTGCCGGCGGCGTTGCGGACCACCGCCACCTCGGTGCGACGGCGGTCGCCCGCGCTGAGCCAGCTCTCGGTCCATGTCGGCGATTGATAGAGAGTCTCCCGATTCACGCTCTCCGAGGCGAGCATGGACCAAGCGGCGCGCACATCCTCGCGCCCCAGCGCGTCGCTCACCTTCAGAAAGCACAGCACATAGCCCGGCGCCGGCCTCGTGCCCGGACGCGGAACATCAATGGGAAGCGCTGCTTGCCGCCCGTGCGGGTCCATATGTGTCATGTCGAGCCATGTGCCTCCTCACGGGCCGTTCAGGTATCCGTGCGTACGAATCGTCTCACGCGATACAGCCTTGGAAAGGGACAGTCATCGGAGGGCCCGGTTCCGCAGCCGCCGGCTCCCTCGACTCGTGCCGACGTCCGATTGCCCGGAAATCTGCCGAAGGCAATTTCCACGGGACCTGAACGAGATCCTTGAATCGGCCGTTCCCATGAATCCGTGCCTCGCGAGGCTCGGTTCAGGTGACCGGCACGGGATGATCCCGCTATTCGCACCGCCGAGATCGTGATTGAGATCGCTAAATTGAGTCCTGCTCAGCGCGCACAAGCGCCCGGTCCGCCATGCATCCCATTCCCCGGACGGCGGCAAATGTAATCGGCTTGGAGACTGACCGCCGCGGGGCCGCGTACTGGCGCTCGATCGCGGACACTAAGTTCAGTTGGGATTCACCCGCCAAGGCCTTAAATGCCCCTGCCTGGCGACCGTAGGGTATCGGCCCGTGTGCAGGGCGCCGACAACCGTCCGCCGGGATGACCGAACTCGCCATGTCCGGAGAGGAGACGCTGATGAAGACCTTACGCCTTTGCACGCTGCTTGCCGCGACGGCGCTTGCGCCGACCGCGTACGCGCTCGACGACCTGACCCGTGATGCTGCGATCGGTGGCGCGCTGGGCGGTGCGCTGGGTGGCATCTTGGGCGCGGAGCTCGGTGGCCGCAGCGGCGCCATCATCGGCGCGGGCGTCGGCGGCGCCGCGGGCACGGCTATCGCCACCGATGGGTACGCCGATGGTCACTACCGTCACGACGACGATTACCGCAGCGTGGGCCATTACCACAAGAAACACCACCATGGACACTGGCGCGGTCATCGGCACGAGCACGACGATGACGATGATTGATCGACCATCCGGCACGAGATAGCGACCCACTCCGTGGATCTCTTCCTTGTCGCGTGAAATCCACCCTTCCAAATCGAACCGCACTCCTCCAGATAGGAGGTAGTCACACGTCTCGCATGACGCCTGAGGCGTTGTAAACGCACGCGTGTGGAAATCGACGGAGGTTCACATGCCGGGATGGCGCGCAGACCGCTGCTTGCGTTTACAATGGCGACACGGCGGAGGCGAACCATGCAGATCGTTCTATACGCGTTAGGGATTCTCCTCGGACTCGCGGCATGCCTGGGCGGCGCGCCCGCCATGGCGGCGACGGTGACGCTGTTCGATGCGGCGGGCAATACGCTGCCGAATGCTCAGGGTTGGGCATATGCGTCATTTCCGGCCACCACGCAGTCCGTCGCCGGCGGCACCCTGAACTTCTCGACCGCCGGGAGTACCGCGACGCAGGCCGGCTACGCGCGCGCCGACCAGTCGCTGGACACCGTTGCCGGATTCGATCTCGATCTCGTCCAGCTGACGGTACTTTCCGAATCGCATGACAACACCCATCGCGCCGGCTTCTCCCTGATCGCCATCGGCGAAGACCCGACCCGGTCGCTCGAGCTGGCCTTCTGGAGCGGCGAGGTGTGGGCGTACGCGTTCACGGGCGGGGCATTCGTTCATGGCACCGGTCTGGCGCTCGATACCTCCGTCGCCCACGACTACACCCTGCGGGTACGCAACAACCAGTGGAGCCTGCGAGTGGATGGCGCGGCCACGTCACTCGGCGGCGCGTTGGTGGACTATACGCCCGCGGCCCTGTTCATCGATCCCTACGAGATCCCCAACTTCCTGTTCTTCGGCGACGACACCGGTTCGGCCGCCGCCGCCATCACACTGAAGGCGGTGACCTTCAGCCCGGTGCCTCTGCCCGCCACCGCCTGGTTGCTGGCCTTCGGCCTGCTCGCTTTACTGCAACGCGCCCGTCGCATTCCGCACCGCTGAGGTCGTCCGCTGGTGGGCGATGAGCGCCTGACACGAGTAAACTTCGCGGTTGCGGACCCAATACCCCCGTCGTCTTCCAACCACAGGCGAACCCGATGACTGGACTCCTCGCCCGGCCCTACCTGCTTGCCCTGCTCTGCGGCCTGGCCGGGGCCGGCGCCGCGGCCGAATCCACTGCGAACGATGACCCGCAGGCGCTGGTCAACGAGACCATCGAGGAACTGCGCGCCGCCGTGCTCCGCGACAAGGCCGCCATCGAGCTCGATCCCAACCGCGCCGTGGCGGTCGTCGACGAAATCGTCTCCCCGCACGTCGATGCGACGCGATCCGGCAGGCTGATCCTGGGCAAGCACTGGCGCGCGGCGACGCCGGAGCAGCGTCAGCGGTTCATCGACCTGTACAGGCGCCTGCTGCTGCGCACCTACGCCATCCACGTGAGCGACTACACCGACGTCGCGGTCACCTACCTCTCGACCATACCCCTGGGCGAGGAAGGCAACGAGGCCGTCGTGCGCACCCGCGTGACGCGACCGGGCAAGGACCCCGCCAACGTGGACTACCGGATGACGCGCACCGAGTCTGGCTGGAAGGGCTACGACGTCGTGGCCAACGGCGTGAGCATCGTCGTCTCCTTCCGCTCCGGCGTCGATGCCGAGATCCAGCAGTTCGGCATCGACGGCCTGATCACCCGGCTGGCCGAGCGCGTGCAGCGGCCGCTTACGAATTGAACGCCCGCCTCGATTTGTACATCATCCGCGGTGAACGACCGGAGACGACGCATGAAGCATTCGAAGAATGAGCAGCTGATGGCCCGCAAGGCCGCGGCCACGCCCCGCGGCGTCGGCGTGATGGCCAGCTTCTTCGCCGACCGCGCCGACAACGCCGAACTGTGGGACGTGGAGGGCCGACGCTTCATCGACTTCGCCGGCGGCATCGCGGTGATGAACGCCGGCCACGGCCATCCCCGCGTGGTGGCGGCGATCGAGGCGCAGCTGAAGCGCTTCACGCACACCTGCTACCAGGTCGTGCCCTACGAGAGCTACGTGTCGCTCGCCGAGAAGCTGAACCAGCTCACGCCCGGCGACCACGCGAAGAAGACCGCGTTGTTCTCCACCGGCGCCGAAGCCATC
>CAZTPK010000140.1:0-5600 GCA_964614765.1 uncultured Gammaproteobacteria bacterium | reverse complement strand
CGCCGCGATTGATCATGTCCTGCAGCTCGTCCGGATTGGACGACATCGAAAGGGCCGTCTGGATCGTGATCTGCTTCTTGAAATACAGGGTCGCGAGCGACTGGTTGAAGGTCTGCATCCCGTACTGCGCCTGGCCGGTTTGCATCGCCGAGTAGATTTGGTGGACCTTGTCCTCGCGAATGAGGTTTCGGATCGCGGAGTTCGGAACGAGGATCTCGAGCGCGAGACACCGCCCTGCCCCTCCCGCACGGGGAAGGAGCGCCTGGCACAAGATCCCCTCGAGAACGAGCGACAGCTGAGCCCGCACTTGCGACTGTTGGTGCGCGGGAAAGACGTCGATGATCCGGTTGATCGTCTGGGACGCGGAATTCGTGTGCAAGGTCGCGAACGTGAGGTGTCCGGTCTCGGCGATCCGCAGCGCGGATTCGATCGTTTCGAGGTCGCGCATCTCTCCGATGAGGACCACGTCAGGGTCCTGCCGCAGCACCGAGCGGAGAGCGTTGGGGAAGCTGTGGGTGTCGGCGTGAAGCTCCCGTTGATTGACGAGGCACTTCTTGTGCCCGTGCAAGTACTCGATCGGGTCCTCGATCGTCACGATGTGCTCGTGCCGTTCGGCGTTGATCTTGTCGAGCATGGCGGCGAGCGTCGTCGACTTGCCCGACCCCGTCGGCCCCGTCACCAAGATGAGTCCGCGCGGCTTCTCGCAGAGATTCGACACGATGTCGGGAAGCCCCAGCTCCCGGAAGCTCCGCATCTCCCACGGGATCGTCCGGAAGGCGCCCGCGACGGCGCCCCGTTGGAAGAACACGTTCGCCCGGAAACGGGCAAGACCTTTTACGCCGAACGAGAAGTCCAGCTCGAGCGTCTCCTCCAGACGGTGTTTCTGCGTGTCGGTGAGAACGCTGTACACGAGCGACTTCGTCTCCGGGGCGGTCATCGGCGGGAGCTGAAGCGGGACCATCTTCCCGTCGATTCGGATCTGCGGCGGAGAGTTGGTCGTGATATGGAGGTCGGTTCCGCCCTGGTCGACCAGGGTCTTCAGAAGCTGATGCATCGTGACGCCCATCGAAATCTCCTTTGCCCGCGGACGGGCGCCTACAGGACCGTCTCCCGGACGACTTCCTCGACGCTCGTCGCGCCGTCCCGGAGCTTTTGGAGACCGGAGGCTCGGAGGGAGATCATCCCCTCCTCGATCGCCTTGCGCTTCAGTTCCATCGCCGAGGCGCCGCTCAGGATCAACTCGCGGATGTCGTCCGTGATCTCCATGACCTCGAACAACCCGACGCGCCCTCGGTACCCCGTGTTGTTGCAGTTGGGGCAACCCCGTCCCTTCATGAGCTTGACCTTCGGCGCCTCGTCGATCGAAAAGCCGATGTCCACGAGCGCCTGGGGAGGCATGTGGATCTCCTCCTTGCAATCCTTGCAGATCCGGCGCACCAACCGCTGCGCGCAAATGAGATTCACCGAGGTCGCCACCAGGAACGGCTCGATGCCCATGTTCATGAGGCGGTTGATCGTCGACGGAGCGTCGTTCGTGTGGAGCGTCGAGAGCACGAGGTGTCCCGTCAAAGCCGCCTTGACCGCGATCTCCGCCGTCTCGAAATCGCGAATCTCGCCGACGAGGATGATGTTCGGGTCTTGCCGGAGAAAGGCGCGCAGCGCTGTCGCGAAATTCAGTCCGATCTGCTCCTTCATCTGCACCTGGTTGATCCCGTGGAGGTTGAACTCCACCGGGTCCTCCGCGGTCATGATGTTGGTCTCCGGAGTGTTGACCCGTGCGATCGAGGAGTACAGAGTGTTCGTTTTTCCGGAGCCCGTCGGCCCCGTGACGAGGACCATTCCGTAGGGTTTCAGGATCTGACGCTCGAACTTTCCGAGCGATTCCGGCTCGAATCCCAGGCGCGTCATGTCCAGGACCAGGTTGTCCTTGTCGAGGAGCCGCATGACGATCTTCTCGCCGAACAGGGTCGGGAGGACCGACACGCGATAATCCATTTCCTTCGACTTCCCCTGGAGCTTCATCTTGATCTTGATGCGCCCGTCCTGGGGGAGACGCTTTTCGGAGATGTCGAGCTTCGCCATGATCTTCAGTCGGCTCGTGATCGCGTCTTTGAGTTTCATCGGCGGGTGCATGATCTCGTAGAGGACCCCATCCACGCGGAACCGCACTCGAAAGTCCTTCTCGTAGGGCTCGATGTGGATATCCGATGCGTTCTTCTTGATCGAATCGGTGAGGATGATGTTCACGAGGCGGACAACGGGCGCTTCCTCGGACACCTGCTCGAGCTTGTGGACGTCGAGTTCCTCTTCCTCCTCCATGAGCTCGAGCGCTTCGGTGTCGGTCTCCGCCATCTCGTCCATGACCTTCTTGAGCTCGAGGGCATGGGCCGATCCGTAGTACCGCTCGATCGATTCGCGGATGGCGATTTCGCTCGCGACGACCGGCTCGACGTTGTAGCCCGTCATGAACTTGATGTCGTCCATGGCGAAGACGTTCGTCGGGTCCGCCATGGCGATCGTCAGCGTCGCCCCGGTCCGGTTCACCGGAAGAACGAGGTACTTCTGCGCGACTTCGGACGGAACGAGGTCGATGACGCTCTCGTCGATCTCGAAGTGCCGGAGGTTGATCGACGGGACGCCGTACTGGTCGGACAGGAGCTGGGTGATGTCGTCTTCCTTGACGTACCCCAGCTTGACCAGATTGAAGCCGAGCTTCCCGCCGTTCTTCTTCTGCGCCTCGAGCGCTTCCTGGAGCTGCGGTTGCGAGATGAGACCCGCTTTCAGGAGCATTTCCCCCAACTTGACCGCCATGGGCCTCCTCGCGCGGAACGGCCGCGAAAACGCGCGTTTTTCACGGTTTCTCGCGGGCGCGGGGGAATATTGGTCCCGTGAAAATTATTGTCAAGGAACGGAGACCGGTGACACTTTGCAGCACCGGGATCCACGGAGAGCCGTGGGTCCGGCCCTTGACCGGCCGGAGCCGACGGTTCAGGCGGGTGTCGAGTTCTTCTTGGGCTGCGGGAGGAAACGGTCCATGAAACGCGTGGAGAGCCGGCCGCGCACGAAGTCTTCGTCGGTCAGGATCCGCTGCTGGAGCTTCACGTTCGTCTTGATCCCCTCGACGACGAAGGATTCGAGGGCCCGGCGCATCCGCAGGACCGCCTCTCCCCTCGTGTTTCCGTGGGCGACGACCTTCGCGATCATGGAATCGTAGTACGGTGGGATCACCGCCTCCGCGTAGGCCGCCGTATCCACCCGGATGCCGGGACCTCCCGGAACGTGGAACGTGCGGATCTTGCCCGGGCTCGGCGTGAAGGTGTCTGGGTCCTCGGCGTTGATACGGCATTCGATCGCATGGCCGTTCAACCGCACCTCGTCTTGCGCGAACGAGATCGGATCGCCCGCCGCGATCCGGATTTGTTCCTTGATGAGGTCGATCCCGGTGACCATCTCGGTCACCGGGTGCTCCACCTGGATCCGGGTGTTCATCTCGATGAAGTAGAACGACCCGTCGGAGTCGAGCAGGAACTCGACCGTCCCCGCGTTCACGTAGCGGACGGCGGTTGCGGCTCGGAGCGCCGCCTCCGACATGCGGGACCGGAGCCCCTCGTCGAGGGCGGGCGACGGGGACTCCTCGAGGAGCTTCTGGTGGCGCCTCTGGACCGAGCACTCCCGCTCGAAGAGGTGCAGGAGGTTCCCGTGCGTGTCGCCGAGGACTTGGAACTCGACGTGTCGGGGCTGCGCGAGGTACTTCTCGATGTAGACGTCTCCCACGCCGAACGCCGCCTCGGCCTCGGCGCGCGCGGCGTCGAACAGACGCGGGAGGTCCTCGGGTCCGGGAATCACGCGCATGCCGCGTCCCCCGCCGCCGGCCGAGGCTTTGACGAGGACCGGGTAGCCGATCTCGTCGGCGATCTTCCGGGCTGCCGCCTCGTCCGGAACGACTCCACCACTTCCCGGGATCGTCGGAACCCCCGCCGCACGGACGGTCCGGATGGCCTCCGCCTTGTCGCCCATTCGCCGGATGACGTCTGGATCGGGACCGATGAAAACGAGGCCGCACTCCGCACAAACGTCGGCGAAGTGCGCGGACTCCGCCAGGAAGCCGTAGCCCGGGTGAACCGCTTCCGCGCCGGTGATCTCCGCGGCCGACAGGATCGCCGAGACGTTCAAGTAGCTGTCCCGATTCAACGGCGGCCCGATGCAAACGTCTTCGTCCGCGAACTTCACGTGCAGGGAATCCGCGTCGGCGGTCGAGTGGATCGCCACCGTCTTGATTCCGAGTTCCTTGCACGCGAGGATGATGCGGAGGGCGATCTCTCCTCGATTCGCGATCAGGATCTTCCGGAACATTTCCGGGGCCCCGTTTCCGGACGCTCTCAGGCCGTGGGCCGCAGCCGGAACAAGACCTCGCCGAATTCGACCGGCTGGCCGTTCTCGACGCAGACCTCCACCACTTCCGCTTCGATCTCCGACTCGATCTCGTTCATGAGCTTCATCGCTTCGATGATGCAGAGCACCTGCCCTTTCCGCACGCGGGACCCGACGTCCACGAACATGGGAGCGCCCGGACTCGGCGCGCGATAGAAGGTGCCGACGATGGGGGAGGTCAGCTCGACGAGGTTCCGATCGACGCTCGGACCGTCCGGTTCCGCGGCGTCGGCGACGACGACGGGAGTCGCGGCCACGGGAACACCCACATGCGCGACGGCGTGGACGGGCGCGGGAATCGTCGAGTCCCCCTTGACCAGCCGGAGCTTGAAGCCCTCTCGTTCGAGTTCGAACGTGGAGAAATTGCTCCGGGAGATGAGGTCGATGAGTTCGCGCAGGTCCTTCGTGTCCACGGAGCCCCTCCCCGTCGAGCGAGCGCGTCAGCCTACCACCCTGGAGGAGAGGGAGACAAGAACGGCCGGTCAGCCCTCGACCTCGGCCGCGACGGACGCCGAGGCGCGCCGGAACTCGAAGCGAAGACGGCCGAGGCTCCCCGTCGCCCCCAGGACCCCGACGAGGGCGTACTCCGCGGTCACCGGTCGAACGACGACGGCTCCTTCTTCGTCGCCGACGACGATCTCCCTCGGTTCGGGACGTCCGACGTCCGCCGCGGCCCCGCGAACCTTGCGAAAGAGATCGGCGTAGGCCGCGACGAGATCGTCCGGGCGCCCGAACCCCGTCTCGGCCGCTCCGGCGACGGGAATCCCGTCGAAACCGACGAGCCAGACGGCCCGGGCCCCCTCCACCGTCTCCAGAATCCTCCGGAGCGTCTCATCGAGCATCGCGTCTCGCCCCCCGTCGTCTTCGGATCGAGTCGAGCCAGCCTTCGAGTCGGGCCCGGCGGGCCGTGCCCGCCCGCCCGTTCGGCCGAGGACCGGTCGCCGAGCCGGTCAGGGCGGCGAGCAGAGCCGCCGCCTCGGGGTTTCTCGGTTCTTCCGCGAGGATGGCGGCGAGAATTCGGCGCGCCGCCGCGAGGTCGCCCTGCGCCGCGCGCAGTCGGGCGTGCGTCAGTGTGAGCGGGGCGTCGTCATCGCGTTCGGGTCTCGGCACGGCCCCCCCGGCGAAACGCCACGCCCCCTCCGTCCCCGAGGGGACGGAGGGGGCGGAGA
>CAZTPK010000139.1:0-5604 GCA_964614765.1 uncultured Gammaproteobacteria bacterium | reverse complement strand
GCGACGCCCTGAGCGAGTCATTGACGCCCGCCGTCGCGCGACCGGCCGCCGGCGTCCCCGCGGCCGGAGGGGCGTCATGAGAACGCGAATCCTCGCGCTCGCGGTGCTCGCCTTCCTGCCGGTGGCGGTCTTTGCGGCGCCGGGGCTGCCGGCGCTGTCGGTGACCACGGAGCCGAGCGGCGGACAGACCTACAGTCTCTCGCTGCAGATCCTGCTGTTGATGACGGCGCTGACGTTGCTGCCGGCGGCGCTGCTGGCGATGACCTCCTTCACCCGCATCATCATCGTGCTGGCCATCCTCCGGCAGGCGCTGGGCACGGCGCAGACCCCGTCCAGCCAGGTCCTGGTCGGGCTCGCCCTGTTCATGACGTTCTTCGTGATGACGCCGGTTTTCGATCGCGTCTACACCGAGGCCGTGGGGCCTTACCTGGAGGACAGGATTACCGTCGGCCAGGCGCTGGAGAACGCCGCCGGCCCCGTGCGGCAGTTCATGCTCGCGCAGACGCGCGAGAACGACCTGAACCTGTTCGCCGAGCTGGCGCAGAGAAAGGATTTCCAGTCGCCGGAGGACATCCCCTTCTCCGTGCTGCTGCCCTCGTTCGTGACCAGCGAGCTGAAGACCGCCTTCCAGATCGGCTTCGTCATCTTCATCCCGTTCCTGATCATCGACCTGGTCGTGGCCAGCGTGTTGATGTCCATGGGCATGATGATGCTCTCGCCGATGATGATATCGCTGCCGTTCAAGCTGATGCTGTTCGTGCTGGTCGACGGCTGGGCGCTCATCGTCGGGACGCTGGTGCAGAGCTTCTACGTGTAGGGAGATGAACCGGTGACCCCCGATCAAGTCATGGACATCGGACGGCACGCGATGCAGCTGACGCTGGTGCTCATGGCCATACTGCTCGTGCCGTCCCTGGTCGTGGGCCTGCTGGTGAGCATCTTCCAGGCCGCCACCCAGATCAACGAGATGACGCTGAGCTTCATTCCCAAGCTGATGGTGACGATGGCAGTGCTGGTGATCGGCGGTCCGCTGATGCTGCGCATGCTCGTCGAATACATACAGCAGTTGATGAACGACATACCCGCGCTCGTCGGCGGGTGACGGCGGCGGCGGTGATTCATGACCGACCGAGGCCGCTCCAATCCCTCGCCATCGCACCCGCCGCTCCAGCGCCGATGAACTTCACCGAGGCCCAGATCACCGCTCTGATCGCCGCCTGGCTGTGGCCCCTGGTGCGGGTCGCCGCGCTCGTCAGCTCCGCGCCCGTGATCGGGACGCGGGCGGTGCCGGCGCGCATCCGCGTGCTGCTGGCGGTTTGCGTGACCGCGGTGCTGGTGCCGGTGCTGCCGCCCGCCCCTGTCATCGAGCCCATCAGCGCCGCCGGCGCCCTGGTCACCATGCAGCAGGTCATGATCGGACTGGTGATGGGGCTTTCCCTGCGCCTCATCTTCACCGTCGTGGAGTTCGCCGGCCAGGTGCTCGGCCAGCAGATGGGTCTGGGCTTCGCCGCGATGGTGGACCCGCAGAGCGGCGCCCAGGTGCCGGTGGTCGGGCAGTTCTACGTCATGCTGACCACACTGCTGTTCCTCAGCGTCAACGGCCACCTGCTGGCGCTGCACGCGTTGGCGGAGAGCTTCCGCACGTTGCCGATCGGCATGGCCGGGGTCTCACAGCAGGGGCTCGGCGTGCTGCTGCAGTGGGGCGGGGAGCTGTTCCTGCACGCGACGGTCATCGCGCTGCCGACGATCACCGCGCTGCTGATCGTGAACCTCGGCTACGGCGTTCTCTCCCGCACGGCGCCGCAACTGCACATCTTCGCCGTCGGCATACCGATCACCGTCATCGCCGGCGCGGTGCTGATGGGGGTCACGCTTCCGGCGCTGCCGCAACACGTGCAGGCGCTGATGGATCTCGCCTTCCTCGCCGCCCGCGAGATCCTGACCGGGGGCTAGGACGATGGCGGAACGCGACGGCCAGGAACGCACTGAACAGGCGACCGACAAGCGCCTGCGCGACGCCCGCAGCCGCGGCGAGATCGCCCGCTCGCGCGAGCTCACGACCATGCTGCTGCTGATGGGCACGGGCGCGGTGATGCTGATGACCGGCGAACGCATGGGCAGGGGGCTCACCGGCACCATGAAGGAGATGTTCACGTTGTCCACGCGCGAGGCGCTCTCGACCATGTCGCTGCCCGAGGTCTTCATGGGTGCGCTCGGCGATGCGCTGTTGAGCGTGCTGCCGCTGATCGCCGCCGCCTTCGCGATCGCCCTTCTCGCGCCCGCGGCCATCGGCGGTTGGGCGTGGAGCGGCGAGGCTCTTGGATTGAAGTGGGAGCGGCTCGACCCGCTGAAGGGCTTCGGGCGGATGTTCAGCACCAACAGCCTCGTGGAGCTGGGCAAGGCGCTGCTGAAGCTGGTGCTGTTCACCGTCGTGCTGCTGGCGCTGCTGTGGAACTGGGCCGCGGAGATCGTCGGGCTCGATCACGCCGATGCGCGCGCCGGCCTCCTCGAGTCGCTGCACCTCATCGCGAGGAGCTTCCTGGTGCTGGCCGCCGTCACCATCGTCATCGCGATGGTCGACGTGCCCTGGCAGCTCTATTCGCACGCGCGCCGCCTGCGCATGACCAAGCAGGAGATCCGCGAGGAGCACAAGGAAACGGAGGGCAGCCCGGAGGTGAAGGGCAAGATCCGGCGCATGCAGCTGGAGATCGCGGCGCGCCGCATGATGGAGGAGGTCCCGAAGGCCGACGTCATCGTCACCAACCCGACTCACTACGCCGTCGCCCTGCGCTACGACCCGAAGAGGAACGCTGCGCCGCTGGTGGTCGCCAAGGGCGCCGACGAGGTGGCGCAGCAGATCATCCGCATCGGCGCCCACCACAAGGTCATGACCTTCTCGGCGCCGCCGCTCGCACGCGCGATCTTCCACAGCACCAGGGTCTGCAGCGAGATCCCGGCCGGCCTCTACGTGGCCGTGGCGCGCGTGCTGGCCTACGTCTTCCAGCTGCGCGCGAAGCCGGGCAGCCGCGACGTGCAGCCGCCCGCGGACCTGCCGATCCCCGACGAGCTGCGCCGGGACTGATAGCGAGGAGAGGCGATTCGCATGAACCAGCAGGCAGTCATGACCGGGCTGAGGAACGTGCAGCGTTCGGGGCTGGGCACGCCTCTGCTGCTGCTCGTCATCCTGGCGATGATGGTGGTGCCGCTGCCCACCTTCCTGCTCGACGTACTGTTCACCTTCAACATCTCGCTGTCGCTCGTCGTGCTGATGGCGGTGGTTTACAGCAAGCGGCCGCTGGAGCTGAGCGCCTTCCCGACGGTGCTGCTCGTCGCCACGCTGATGCGCCTGGCGCTGAACATCGCCTCCACGCGCGTGGTGCTGCTCCACGGCCACAACGGTCCCGATGCCGCGGGCGAAGTCATACACGCCTTCGGCGAGTTTGTGATCGGCGGCGACTACACCGTGGGCTTCGTGGTGTTCGCCATCCTGATCATCATCAACTTCGTGGTGATCACCAAGGGCGCCGGGCGCATCTCCGAGGTCAGCGCGCGCTTCACCCTGGACGCCATGCCCGGCAAGCAGATGGCGATCGACGCCGATCTGAACGCCGGCATCATCAACCAGGAAGAGGCCAAGGCGCGCCGCAAGGAGATCGCGGAGGAGGCGGAGTTCTACGGCTCCATGGACGGTGCCAGCAAGTTCGTGCGCGGCGACGCCATCGCCGGCATCCTCATCCTGTTCATCAACGTCATCGGCGGCTTCGCGATCGGCACGCTGGAGCACGGGATGGCGGTGGCGGATGCCGCCAAGGTCTACACCCTGTTGACCATCGGCGACGGCCTGGTGGCGCAGATCCCCGCGCTGCTGCTGGCGACCGGCTCGGCGATCATGGTGGCGCGCGTGTCCACGGCCGAGGACATGAGCCAGCAGATCATCAAGCAGTTGTTCGCCAGTCCGCGCACGCTGGGCGTGGCCGCCGGCATCCTCGGGCTGCTCGGTGTCATCCCGGGCATGCCGAACTTCGTGTTCCTGCTGCTCGCGGGCGCGGCCGGGGCCGCCGCCTGGTACCTGGCGCAGGAGGAGCGCAAGCGCGCGGCGGCGAGGGCCGAGCCGCCGCCGGCGCCGCCCAAGCCGGAGAGCAGGGAGATCAGCTGGGACGACGTCACACCCGTGGATCTGGTCGGGCTCGAGGTCGGCTACCGACTGATCCCGATGGTCGATCGCGCCCAGGGCGGGCAGCTGCTCGGCCGGCTGAAGGGCGTGCGCAAGAAGCTCTCGCAGGAGCTCGGCTTCCTCATCCCGGCCGTGCACATCCGCGACAACCTGGATCTGAAGCCCGGCGCCTACCGCATCACCCTGATGGGCGCGACGGTCAGCCAGGCCGAGGTGTTCCCCGACCGCGAGCTGGCGATCAATCCTGGCCAGGTGTTCGGAAAGCTCAAGGGCACGCCCGGCAAGGACCCGGTGTTCGGACTGGAGGCGGTGTGGATCGAGCAGACGCAGCGCGAACATGCCCAGTCGCTCGGCTACACGGTGGTCGACGCCAGCACCGTCATCGCCACGCACCTGAGCCAGGTGCTGCAGGAGCACGCCCACGAGCTGCTCGGCCACGACGAGACGCAGCAGCTGCTCACCCGCCTGCAGCAGAGCAGTCCTAAGCTGGTGGAGGACCTCGTGCCCAAGGTCCTGCCGCTCGGCGTGGTGGTGAAGGTGCTGCAGAACCTGCTGCGCGAGAGCGTACCGATCCGCGACATCCGCACGATCGTCGAGGAGCTTGCGGAACACGCTCACCGCAGTCAGGACCCCGTCGTGCTGACCGCTGCCGTCCGCGCCGCGATGGGCCGCGCCATCGTGCAGCAAATCATTGGTTTGGATGATGAATTGCCGGTGATCACGCTCGACCCTTCACTGGAACACTTATTGCACCAGTCGATCAGAACGTTGAGCGAAGGATCGATCCCCCTCGAGCCTGGTCTCGCCAACCGCCTGATACAGTCCATACGCGAGGCGGCGGAGCGACAGGAGATCCAGGGTCAGCCCGCGGTGTTGCTGGTGCCGGACGGATTGCGCGACTTCATGGCGCGCTTCGTTCGCCACAGCGTCAAGAACATCCACGTGCTGGCCTTCGCCGAGGTGCCGGAAAACCGGCAGATCAAGATCGTGGCCAACGTCGGGCGCGCGGAGTGAGTTGACGGCGCGACGGGCTGACTGAGACTGGAGACGACGGTGCGGTGGCGCAACAGCAGACACGACGAGGGCAGAGGAGCGGGGAGATGAAGGTGCGTCGCTACTTCGCGCCCGACATGCGCACGGCGCTGGCCGCGGCCCGCCGCGAGCAGGGCGCGGACGTGATGATCATCGGGCAGCGGAAGGTCGACGGCGGCCTTGAGCTCATCACCGCCGACGAATACGACGAGGAGATCCTCGCCGCCTACACGCCGCCGAAACCGTCCTTCCGCGCCGTCGTCGACGACAGCGACGAGGCCGAGGCGCCGGCGCAAACCGCGCGCAAGCCGGACACCGCCTCGCGCTCGCCGGCACCGGCGCCTCAGCGCTCCGGTGTGAAGCCCTATGTCTTTCCGCAGGCGCCCGCCAACGAGCGC
>CAZTPK010000138.1:0-5612 GCA_964614765.1 uncultured Gammaproteobacteria bacterium | reverse complement strand
CCTCCTCACGCATGCGCGAGGTCTCGGGGGCAGTCTCGTTGTCCGACAGCGGCAGGAAGCCGTTCGGAAGGAAGCAGATGTACTCCGGCCCGTTGGCATTGAGATCGATATCCGCGGAGACCGCCGGTATGACCCTCAGCACCGTGTCCGTGCCGTCGACCGTGCCCAGCGTTCCGCCATCGGTGAAGACGATGCCGCCAGCCGTCCACGTATCGGAGTTGCAGTCGTTGCCGTCGGCGCTAGGGCAGACGCTCACCATGGAATTGCGGCGGATCGCCTCGCTGCGGGCGTAATTGAGGGAGACCACGAGATTGTTGGCGTCGGTCGTGAGGCGATTCTGCTCGATGAGATTGAAAAGGCTCGGCACTCCCACCCCCAGCAATACGCCGAGCACAGTGACCGTCGTCAGCAATTCGAGCAGCGTGTAGCCACGGACATATAACTTCATCGCCATGCGTTTCGCCATCATGTGGACCCCCTTGGTCGTAGTGTCGTCCCGGCACCCGCCGTAAGGACGGCGGCATGCGTCACCCCGCGTATCGGCGGCGGGGCGGTGCGCTACAGGCCTAAGCTGCTGATTAGTTGAATCGATCACACTGCACCGCAAGGGGTCACCGCAGCGCACTGGCGTGTTGCCGCCCCGCGCGGGCCCGGTCTTCAAAGGCGCGGCGCCGGCCCCGACCGCAAAGCCGGCAAGACGCCGGTCGGCCCGGCGCGTGGGGACGGACCCTGCCCCCGCCAGCGGTCTCATGGCAGCCCGCCGGCGGCCCGGGGATACGACGGGAACCTCAGCGCGGAATCCAGCGGAACAGGAACCCGGCGCGCACCATCTGCCACACGATGGCGATCACCAGCGTATGCGCGAGCGTATTGAGAAGGAGGGAACCGCGCTGCAGCGGCGGCAGGTTGTCGGCCAGCAGCACGAACGCCGCATGGACGATGAAGACGTAAAGGGAGGCCTTGCCGATCGGAATGCACAACGGCCCGAGCGCGCGGCGGCAGAGCTGCCAATAGCGGGTCAGCAGGAGGTACAGCATGGCCACGAGCAGGAAGGTGTTGGCGACACGCCCGATGCCGAGGCTCTTGCGATCGAAGAAGTAGTAATACGCCCATCCGAACGAATGCTCGGGGATGAGAGAGAAGCGCAGGCCGAAGGGGACCTCGAACCACGGATTGTTGAGCGCGTAGAAGCTGAAGATCGCCAGCGCCAGCGCGCCCGCCGCCATCAGCCGGCGTCCCGCCTGCCCGCCGAGCCTCTGCGCCAGCGCGCGGCGATGATATCCGGCCGCCATCCCGTGCACGAACAACAGCTGCCAGGTGAGCAGGGGGAAGGCCAGCTCCGACTGCAGCGCAAGCAGGCGCACCGGATGCAGCGTGTGCAGGGCATAGATCAACCAGCTCGCGGCAAGCAGCGCCGCCGTATGGCCGCGGCGCAGCAGCCACAGCAGGAAGGGCGCGACGGCCACCAGCATCACGTAAAGGCCCAGCACGTTGATCTGGCTGATCCCGTAGTGGAGCGTGAGGACCCTGTAGACAAGCTCCACCATCGTCGGATCCTCGCCGAAAAGGCTCCAGACCTTGTGACTGCCCGGGTCCGTGTAGGTGGTGAGCACGGTGAAGTCGACGATCGGCGCCAGCCACTGGAACAGGTAGACCGCGAGGTTGGTGACGACCACGACCAGGTACAGCTTCAGGGCGCGCCGCCACACCGGGGTCATGCTCACGGCCCAGCCGTCGCGCTCGATGCGCGGCCTGTAGATGAGGCCGAGTATCGTGCCCGATACGAGCACAAAGATCTCCGCACCGGTCACCACGCCGATCGCCTCCATGGTCACCACCTGATAGAGCGAGGGGATGCTGATGTGGTTGACGCCCACCAGCAGCATCGCGATTCCACGGATGAAATCGAAGCGCTCGTCCCGCGCCGCGCGGGTCGTGCGCGCGCCGCGATCCTCCGCCACGGGTTTGGCGCGCCGCCCGCCGCGGGGTCCGGACGGCGGATCTGCAGACGATGCGTGCATGGCGGGCCTCTGCGCGGGGAGCGTGCAATCCTAGTCTTGCCGCTGCGATTTGGAAACCCGCCACGCCAACGCGTGCATTCCGGGATCTCGCAGACCTCGCGTTGGACGTGGTGATGCCGCGATGCACAACAGGCGCCGGACCGTGCAACGAGTCACCGCTGCGGTCTCGCCCCGGCGGCACGCCGCGCGGCGCGCCCAACACCGCTCAGGAATTGCCCTTGATGAGGCTAAGCTGAGGAGGCGCCGGACGATCGCGCTCCCGCTGCAGATAGGCCGTCAGCTGCGCCGTGTTGAGGGCGGCGCTGAACAGGAAGCCCTGCGCCTCGTCGCACTGCCGCTCGCGCAGGAAGTTCACCTGCTCGCGGGTCTCGACGCCCTCGGCGACCACCGTGAGGCCGAGGTTGTGCGCGAGGCCGATGATGGCGGTGGTGATGGTGGAATCGTCGTGGTCGTTGGGCAGGTTGCCGATGAAGGATCGGTCGATCTTCAGGGTATCGATCGGGAAGCGCTTCAGGTAGTGCAGCGAGGAGTGGCCGGTGCCGAAATCGTCGATCGCGATGCTGACGCCGAGATCCTTCAGGCGCTCCAGCGTCGCCACCGAGGCGGCGGTGTCCTCCATCAGCAGGCTCTCGGTGATCTCCACCTCCAGGTACTCGCCGCCGAGTCCCGCCAGCTTCAGCGCCTCAGCGATCATCGCCGCCAGATCGCGCTTGCGGAACTGCTGAGCGGAGATGTTCACCGACACGCGTGCGGCCGGCAGGCCGCTGTCCAGCCAATAGCGCACCTGTTCCAGCGCCTTGTGCACCACCCACTCGCCCAGGGCGACGATGAGACCGGTCTCCTCGGCGACCGGGATGAACTCCGCGGGCGGTATCAGCGTGGTATCAGGCCGCTGCCATCGCACCAGCGCCTCCACGCCCTGCAGCCTGCCGGTCTGCAGGCTGACGCGCGGCTGATAGTGCAGCACGAACTCGCTCTGCTCGATGGCGAGCCGCAGCGCACTCTCCATCCGTCGAAGCTCGCCAGAGCGCTCGCTCATGCTCGGCGTGAAGAACTTGTAGCCGTTTCGGCCCGCGCCCTTGACCTCGTACATCGCCGCGTCGGCGTTCTTCATCAGCCGCTCGGCCGTATCGCCGTCGCCGGGATAGATCGTGATGCCGATGCTGGGGGTGATGTAGATCTCGTGCTTCTCCACCACGAACGGCTCGGAGACCGCCTCGATGATCCGCTGCGCCACGCCCTCGGCCTCCTCCAGGGAATGCAGATGCTCGAGGATCACCGTGAACTCGTCCCCGCCCAGGCGGGCGAGCCTGTCCGCCTTGCGCAGGCATTGCCGCAGCCGCTGCGCGACCGTGATCAGCAACTGGTCGCCGGCCAGGTGTCCGAAGCCGTCGTTGACGGTCTTGAAGCGATCCAGATCGATCATCATCAGGCCGACGCTGCCGTGGTGCCGGGCGGCCTTGGCGAGGGCGTGCTCCAGGCGCTTGCGGAACTGATCCCGGTTGGCGAGGCCGGTCAGACCGTCGTAGTGCGCCATGCGCCGCAGCTTCACCTCCGCCTGCTTGCGGTGGATCGCCTGCCGGATGGTGCGCACGATGGCCGCGCCGTCCACCTGCCCCTTGACCAGGTACTCCTGCGCGCCGCACTCGACGGTCTTCAGCACGAAGTCGTCGTCGTTCAGCACGCTCAGCACCACGATGGGCACGTACCGTCGCACCTCGAGCAGTCGCTTGACGGTGCGGATCCCCTGGGAATCCGGCAGGTTGAGATCGGTGAGCACCGCGTCGAAATCCTCGCCGCACATCGCGGCCAGCGCGGATTTCAGATCGCTGCAGTGCCTCACCTCGATGCGGGCGTGCGAGTACGAGGCCATCCGCAGCATGACCGCGTCGGCCGTATCGGCGTCGTCCTCGACGAACAACACCCTGATCTTGTTGGCGTGGTCCTGCCCGGCCATCACATTCGTCTGATTGCTGGCGCGCGCGAGCATGCGGCGTACAGACGGATAGCGGCAGCGGCCGGTGAAGCTTGAAGGACCGCCGGGTCGCGCGCGGTTTCCCGCGTGCAAGGCGGGCCGGCCGATCCTCAGCCTTCGGCAGTCTTCCGACCCTCGCCCTTGCGGACCAGCGTCACGCGCGGCGGCTTCGGGGAGCCGACATGACAAGGGTGATGCGCGCACTGCGGGCAGGAGTAGGTCTGGCGGTCGTCCTTCGTCGTCCGGGACTCCAGTTCGACGCGAAACACGCTGCCGCAGGCGCCGCAGGTCTGCACGAACTCCACCGTCGGTCTGAATGGTACCGCCGAGTTTTCCGGCAAGGTCATCGCTTCCGCTTCCGCTGCCCGTCCAGGATTCGCACTTTCGTTCATCACGATCAGAAACGCCGGCGCCCCCTGCCGCCGCCATTGCCGAACGCCCCGCCGCGCGGGCGCGATGCACCGCCGATGTGCTGGGGCCTCGCCTCGGATATCTTGAGAGTCCGGCCTCCCACCGATTTGGCGTTGAGCGCGGCAATCGCCGCCTCGGCACCGCTATCGGCCATCTTCACGAAGCCGAAGCCGCGAGGCTGACCCGTTTGCCGGTCGGTCAGCAGATCCACGGACTCGACCTCGCCGAACTCCGCGAACAGTGCGCGGATCTCTTCGCTGGTGGTCGAGGGGTCGAGATTGCCGACGTAGATGCTGGTAGTCATGATGGGTGCCTCCGGTACAGATGCGGTGAGGGCGCCTGCGCCCCGACCATTCAGGAACGAACGACGGACAGGCGGCCGGGAAACCCAACGGCAACGCGGGAATTCGAACTGAAACGTCGCAGGGCAAGGAGCGCTGAAATCAGCGCCGGCTCATCCGGGGAGGCAGCAGGTCGAGTGCCTTTGCCACAGCTGGAAGGTGCTCGGGCTATCGGCACGGTAGCACGTCCCGATCCGAAACGCGAACTCCGGCTGGCGGCCACGGATCCGGCCAACGGCCCGCGGACGCACCGGTACGACGCCGGGCGACCCCGAAAAAAAACCGCGGTCCGAAGACCGCGGTTCCATTCAGGCCTTGCTCCCCGGAGGCGCGTTCCGCGCCCTCCGGGAAGGCTGAATCCGGTGACTCACTAGAGGGGGCGGATCTGCGTCGCCTGCATCCCCTTCGGACCGCGTGCCGCCTTGAACTCGACGCGCTGGCCCTCGGAGAGGCTCTTGAAGCCGCTGCCCTGGATCTCTTTGAAATGCGCGAAGAGGTCATCGCCGCCATCGGCCGGGGTGATGAACCCGAAGCCCTTGGCGTCATTGAACCACTTCACGGTACCGGTGGAAAACTCACTCATGGATACAATCCTCATTTGGTTGAAACGGGCAAGACCGCCCGCGGGTTGCAAGCGAACAAGGAAGTTACCGGTGAGATTTTCGTACCGCCTAGGGGAGGTCGAGCAAAGCTCGCAGATAAGACCGCTTGAAACGACTGCGATTGGCACAGTACACGCGATTCGGGGCCCTGTCCATCTTTATTTGAGTTGCAGGACTGTCAAGTTCGGCCTCCGGCGGTCGATATGCCGCTAGGAAGGCATCGCCAGAATCAGCCTCCGAGCAATCGTGATCGCTCGTGCGC
>CAZTPK010000137.1:0-5661 GCA_964614765.1 uncultured Gammaproteobacteria bacterium | reverse complement strand
CTCGTTCTGCCGGCGGACGCGCACCGCCAGCGTCTTCACGCCGCGCTCGAGGAGCCACATCGCGTGCGGATCGAGCACCGGCCCGAAGCTCTTCAGCTTTTCGCGCACCTCCGCGATGCGATCCGCCCCGCCCAGCACGACGCCCGAACCAGCCGGCGCCTCCTTTGCCGCAGGCGCGGCCTGCTGGGTCTCCGCCGGCTCGGTGGCCGCCGGTTCCGGTTGCTTCTCGGAGCACGCCGAGAGCGCGGCGAGCATCAGGACTGCCAGGGTGAGTCTCTTCATCACTGTTGTACTCCTCGTTGACTGGATTTCTTGTTCGAAAGCGGCGCCGCGCCTACTCGCACTCGACGTTGCCGCGGCTGTCGAGGTCCTCGATGCCCTGCGCGACGCCCACGACCGGCGCCTCGCCGACCACCTTGTCGCCCTCCACGATCAGGATCGGCTGACGCAGCTGGCCGTTCTTGCGGTAGCTCATGTCCGCGCCCTTCTGGCCGTCGAATTCCAGGCTGTTGCGCAGGAAGTCGAGCAGCCTGCTCGGATCGCTGCTCTGGGTGCGCACCACGGTGTCGGACAGCATCTTCACCGCCGCCCAGCCGGCCCAGGCCTCGTCATCCATCGGCTTGCCAAAGGACTTCGTGTATCGATCATTCAACTGCACGCCGGAATACTTCTTCGCGCTGCTGTGCCAGGCGAGCGCGCGCGCGTCGGACTCCGGGTTCTTGGTCTTCCACTGCGAGAGCGCGTCGCGCTTCATGGCCTGGCTCGGCAGCACGTGCAGGACGTTGCCGCCGCACTGCTGGCGGATCTCGTCATCGTCGAGGCTGACGTTGAACACGGGCACCCCCGGCAGCGCCTCGGCCACCTGGCGCAGCGTCGTGGCATCGCCGGCCACGACCACGGCGGCGGGATTCGAATTCTTGAGTATCTCCCCAGCCCCCGGGAGCTGGGTGAGCTTGAAGGTCTTGCCGAGGAACTTGCCCTGCAGGTTGGCCTCGATCAGCCCTTGGGAGGCGCCCTCCCACGCGGAGCGGCCCTGGTCGCCGACGAACAGGATCTCGACCTCCGCGGCATCTGCGGCATGGGTCGCCGGGAGCCAGGCCATCCACGCACTCAGCCATACCGACAACACCGCACCCACCATCGGATTCTTGTTCCTCACCGCGCCCTCCTCTCTCACCGACACCGTCATGGTCGCCACCGCCCGCAAAGGCAGGGACTTTAATGGATCGCCCGTCGTATATATAAGGTGGCCGGGCCAGTTCGGGAGTTTTTCCCGGCGGGTCGAAAGGTGCCCGGCATGCCCCTTAGAGGCCACACGGCCCGGACCGTTCAGGTCGATCGCCCTCGCGCGACACCCAGGCCCGCCGGCCATGGGCCCGCTCGTACCGGCGCTTGCGCCCGTCATTTCGGGTTTCCACGCTGCCGAGGGCGTCGCAGCCTCGTCTCGGCGCCTCCTCCATGATCGCTCCAGGAATCCTCCAGCCTGCAGGAGGCCGGGGGGAACCAGGCGAATCTGTGGCGTCGCCGCAACTCTTAGCCCTGCCGCAGGCGCGGATATGTTGCGCTAAAGCTTGCTTTCATCCGGCCGATGCACTAAATTCGCGAATGTCCTCACAAGGGACGCGCGTAAAAAACCTCTAGCGGCTCGGGGGAAGCCCGCGGGGCAGGTTAGGGGGAAGCGCTTAAAGCTTAAGCTTTAACGTTACTGGGTTAACTTCCGTTAGGAGGAACAACAATGAAATTTCGTATGAGCACGATGGCAGCCGCTATCGCCGCTGCAACGATGGCATCCTCGGCCGGGGCCGTCGTCGTTGTCGGTGGTGACAACGGTTGGGAAGTGAGCTTCGACGGTAACATCAACCTCTTCTACAACTACTACGACTTCGAGACCACCACCACGACCTCCGGTGGCGTCAGCACCACGCTGCCTGACAACGGCGCCAACGGCACCTCCTCGCACCTGCAGGAAGGCCTGTTGCCGGCGTTCTTCTCGACCAACATCAAGAGCCCGACGGTCAATGGTCTGACCGGCACGGCCCGCATCAGCTTCGCTCCGGACTCCTCCAGCGCGAAGAACACCTTCAACGACAAGGGCGGCACCGCGATCGACATGCGTGAAGTCGTCGCCAACGTCGCTGGCAGCTTCGGTACCGTGAGCTTCGGCCGTACCCTGGGCCTCTTCGGCCGTCAGGCGATCCTGCACGACCAGACCCTGTTCGGTGTCGGTGACCCGCTGGGCGTCGACAACGGTGGCACGACCCTGGGCCGCATCGGTATCGGCTACGTCTATCCTGAGTTCCGTACGCGCTTCGCCTACGCCACGCCGAGCATCAACGGCTTCAAGGCGGAGGTGGGCCTGTTCGATCCGCAGGAGCCGACGGCAGGCTCGGGCTTCGAGACCAGCGTCCCGAAGTTCGAGGGTGAGCTCTCCTACGCGACCAGCTTCACGAACGGCAACCTGTTGCTGTGGACGGGCGGCATGTGGCAGGAGATGGACGACACCGTCACCTCCGACTCCGTCACCCACTGGGGTGTCGAGGTGGGCGGCGAGGTCGGCTACATGGGCTTCGCGCTGACCGGCTACTACTACACCGGCGACGCGCTCGGTATCGGCCTGAAGAACGCCGGCACCGGCCGTGGCGTGGTCGCGGGCGCTGCGGACTTCCTCTCCGAGGGCGTGAACTGCGGCGTCATCGGCGGTGTCGCACAGTGCGAAGAGGCCGAGAACGACGGCTTCTACGTCCAGGGCGCCTACAACTTCGGCCAGGGTACCAAGGTCGCGCTGTCTTACGGCGAGTCCAGCCAGGACGGCGCCACGGACAGCCTCGGCGCGGCGGTGTTCAACGACGTCACCAACGAGATGTGGACCGTCGGTGTGTACCACGACCTCACCTCCTGGTTGAAGCTCGTTGCCGAGTACAACAACATCAACAAGGAGTCGAATTCGCCGATCGCGGGTGACCAGACCAGCACCGAGCTGGAAGCGGACGCCTTCAGCGTTGGCGCGTTCATGACCTGGTAATTTCGTAACGGCCCGCGAGGGCGGAAACGAGCAGTAACAAAGGAAGGCGCATCTCCGGATGCGCCTTTTTTTTGCCCCAACGCCCACCGGCGCATCGGGCAGGATGCCATCCCCGAAATCACCCTCGCAATGACAGCGGCGGCATGGCGACTTCACCCGGTGGACAGACCACTGCGGTATCATTTGTCCATGCGTGCGCGCACTGCGGATATCCCCCGTCTCATGGCCACTGCCCTGCACCACCAGCAAGCCGGACGACCGCAGCAGGCCGAATCGATCTACCGAAGCGTGCTCAAGGCGCTGCCCGATCTCCCGGACGCGCTGCACTTTCTCGGCCTCGCCCTCCATCAGATGGGCAAGACCGCCGAGGGCCTACGCTTCCTGCACAAGGCGGCGGCGCGCCAGCCCGGCAATGCCGTCTTCCACAACAATCTCGGGCTCGTCCTGAAATCGGCGGGTCAACTCGACCAGGCAGAGAAACATTGCCGCGAGGCGGTACGGCTGCAGGCGACGTTCGCCGAGGCCTGGTACAACCTCGGCGTCGTCCAGGAAGAACGCGGCAGGCTGCAGGACGCAGCAGCGAGCTACGTCCGGGCCGCGGCGCTGCGACCCGGGCACTACAAGACCCTGGTGAATCTCGCGGGCGTACTTCTCGAGCTGGGTCGATATGACGACGCCGTGGAGGCGTGCGACTCCGCGCTGCGACTGCAACCGACGGTAACGGAAGCCAGTCTCATACTCGGGCGCGCGCTCGTCGAGATGGGCGAGGCCGATCAGGCGGAATGCAGGATGCGCGAGGCGCTGCAACACAGTCCGGGCAACTCCCTTTTGTTGATAGCCCTCGCCAGCGCGTTGACCGAGCTTGGCCGTCCGGACGAGGCCAAGGCGGTATACGACCAGCTTCGACAACAGACCCCAGAGGATGCCGAAGTCTGCTTCGGCATGGGAACGCTGGCCCAGGCCCTGGGCGATCACCCCGCGGCGCTGGCACATTACGGAAAGGCGCTCGAGCTGCAGCGCGCGCACGCCCAGGCCGTGCTCGGCCTGTCTGCCGCTCGCCGATACAGCCGCGAGGACCGCGCCCTCATTGAAGGATTCGAAAGGCTACTGCAGCGCGAGATCTTGGCGCCCCGAGATACCGTCGCGCTGCATTTCGCGCTGGGGAAGATGCACGACGATTGCGGGGACTACGACCGCGCATTCGAGCATTACGCCGCGGCTAATGCGATCAAACGGGAGCAGGTGCAGTTCGACCGCGAACAGCACGCTCGGTATGTCGACAATCTCATCGGCACATACTCCCGAGAGCTGATCGAGGTGAAGGCGGCCAGCCTGGCCGTCGGCGACGAGCTGCCCATCTTCATCATTGGCATGCCACGCTCAGGGACGACCCTCGTCGAGCAGATCATCGCCAGCCACCCGTCGGTGAAGGCAGGCGGAGAGCTGCCCTATCTGCGGCGGGCCGTGCGATCTCTCGCCGCGCGAGCCGGGAGCGGCCGTTCTTATCCTGCCTGCGTCGAATCGCTGAATGCGACCCTCGCGCATGAGCTTGCGCGGGGATATCTCGACAGACTCCCGGCGCGGACGAGCGGCGAAACCCGCGTCACCGACAAGATGCCGTCGAATTTCTTCCATGCCGGCCTGATTGCGATCCTGTTCGACAAGGCGCGGATCATTCATTGCCGGCGCGACCCGATGGACGTCTGCCTCTCCATCTTCTTCCAGCCATTCTCGCGGGCGCACCCCTACGCGTTCGATCTCGGCGACCTCGGGCATTACTACCGGCAGTACGAGCGCCTGATGGCGCACTGGCGCAGCGTCCTGGGACAGCGTCTGTTCGAAGTGCAGTACGCGGATCTCGTCGGCGACCCGGAGCCGATCAGCCGCTCGCTGATCGATCACTGCGGCCTGGAGTGGAACGACCAATGCTTACAGTTCAATCGAAGCAAAGGGGCCGTCCGAACCGCCAGCCAGTGGCAGGTGCGCCAGCCCATCTACAAGACCTCGCTGCAAAGATGGAAGCACTACGAGCGGCACCTCACTCCCCTGATCAAAGCGCTGCAGGGATAGACCGGAGATGAATCGGCGTCGGTAGCCGCGAGCCGGACGGTACGGCGTAGAATCCGCACGAAGAGACGAGGCCGACCGACGCCCCAGCCCCCACGATCGGGTGGGCAATCAATCACGAGACATGTCCAAGAAGACGCGAAACCGAAACGGCCCGACACGTTCAGTACTTTCGGCCTCCGGCCCCCCAACTGCGGTCGGGGCTTCCGCCCTGGAGCGCGCCCTGCGGGCGCACCGCCAGGGCGCGCTGCAGCCCGCCCTGAAGGCCTACCTCGAGCATCTCAAGGCGCATCCGGCCGATGCCGAGACCTCGCACACCGTCGCCGGCGTCTACCTGCAATTGGGCGATCTCGCCTCGGCGCAGCGATATTTCGCCAAGGCCGCCGGCCTCGCCCCGGGCAACGCCGACTATCAGAACGACCTCGGCGGCATACAGATGGCGACTGGCAATCTCGCCGCCGCGGAGCAGTGCTTCCGCAAGGCGCTGGAGCTGGCACCGGCCTATGCCCAGGTCTGGGCCAATCTCGGGCAGGTGCTGTTCCGGGCGGGGAAGTCCGAGGAGGCCCTGACGG
>CAZTPK010000136.1:3811-5681 GCA_964614765.1 uncultured Gammaproteobacteria bacterium | reverse complement strand
CGCTGGAGATCAAGGAACTCTTCCGCGACTGGCTCGAGAAGCATTACCCGCTGAAGGCGGCGCACGTCATGAGTGTGATCCGCGACCTGCGCGAGGGCAGGGATTATCGTGCCGACTTTCAAACCCGGCAGACAGGCACGGGGCACTACGCGGCGCTGGTGCAGCGGCGCTTCCGCCTGGCCTGCGAGCGGTTCGGCCTGAACCGGGAGGACCCCCGACCCACCGCTGCGCTGTTCACGCCGCCGCCGGTCCAACGCGATCAGCTCCCGCTGTTCTAGCCCGATCGCCGCGACGACCCGCCGTCGCCGTGGCGACGGGCGCGCAGACCGTGCCGCGGTCTGGCCGGGTTGAGAGATGAGGGCCCACTGGATAAACTGCGCGTCCCACGGAGAGGTGGCAGAGCGGTTGAATGCACCGCACTCGAAATGCGGCATACGGGTAACCGTATCGGGAGTTCGAATCTCCCCCTCTCCGCCATTCACCTAGACTGACCCCCTGTAGACTGGCGTCGTCGCCATGACGATCGCGACTGTCGCGGCCGCGGGGCACGGTGCGACGGCAGGCGCCATCCCGGGCGGCACCTCGGTTGCCGCGCCACCCCGCAGCCGTGCGCGTCCGCCGCGCACCTTGTTCACCACCGTAACTACAGCGGGCGAAACACGAACCGCGGTGACTCCGGGGAGCAGACCGCGTGGCTGGGACAAAGCTCGGGCAACCCCGGCTCGGCCTGACTGGCAGCCTGTCTAAGTATTCGGCCTAGACTCCTTCGGGCCGGTTTCCGAGGTTCTCGTGGCGCGCGGCCCCCTTGAGGCGCCAGGGGGGCAGCGGTCCGCAAAGTGTATTAAATCCGGCCGGCGAAATGGCCGATAAGGTCTCCGGAGTACTCCGGGGTCAGGTTCACACTCCCGATTTCAGGAGGAGCCGAGATGGCCAGTGCCGCAGCAGCCATAGCCGAATCCATTGCCTCGCAGTTGAAGATTCCGCCGCAACCCGAGATATTGAGGCTCGCCAAGCAGGAGGCCGCGAAGGAATCTCCTGATCTGCTCGCTATTGCCAAGGCGGTCCGCAAGGACCTGTCGTTGTCGGCGGGCGTCCTGACGATCGTCAACTCGCCGCAGCTGGCCCTGCCGACCAAGATCGTGTCGATCGCGCAGGCGGTCAGTTACCTGGGTCTGGAGCCGACGGTCAGTCTGATCGCCACCGTGGAGCTGCGGCGGGTGTTCAGACAGGTCGCCGGCTTGTCGATGGAGCGCTTCTGGGACACGGCCGTGGCCGAGGCGCGGCACGCCGCGTCAATCTCGCTGATGTTAGGCATAGGAAAGCCGGAAGAGATGTACACGGCCGGTTTGTTCCACGACTGCGGTATCCCTCTGCTCGCGCAGAAGTTCCCGGACTACAAGTCAGTGCTGCAGGAGGCGAACGAGGCCGAGCGCTTCACGCCGGTGGAAGAGCGGGCATACCAGACCAATCATGCCGTCGTGGGCTATTACCTGGCGCGCGCGTGGAACCTTCCGCCGCTCATCTGCGACGCCGTGCTGCACCACGACGACATCGAGGAGATACTCGGCTCCGAGACTGACAGGCGTGGCGCCCTCGCCTCGACCATAGCGATATTGAAGTTCGCCACGCACGTGAACGACCTCTACCGCCAGCGTCCGGAGCCCTCCTGGCAGAAGGTAAAGGACTTGGTCCTGGATTGCCTCGGGATCACCGAGGTCCAGTGTGAGGAGATGACTTCGGAGCTGACTGCGATGCAGGCCTCCTTCAATTGATGGGCCGGATCGAAAATCGGTTCGATTGACTTTTGGGGGGTGCCGCGTTGCCGCCGACGCGGCACCCCCTGCAACCTTCGCCGTCCCGGGCGGCCGTG
>CAZTPK010000136.1:0-3801 GCA_964614765.1 uncultured Gammaproteobacteria bacterium | reverse complement strand
CCCCCCCCCCCTGCGGGGTCGCCAACTCCGCGGCTGCTTCAATCCTGCGCGCTCGAGAGACTGGCTGTCACGATCGCGGCCGATGATCTCGGCGCGGGGTGTTCGAGCCGCAACTGCCCGCGGAGATTCCCCCGTTGACCGCCCGAAGATCGAGCACTCGTTCATCGGCGAAATGGCCGTGGACCGGCGCAGCGCCTCGATCGTGAAGGCGATCGTCACGTTTGCTCGCGCCTCGGAGCTGCGTGTAGTGGCCGAAGGTGTGGACACTGAGCCGCAGCATCAATTGCTGCGTGACTGCCGTTGTGTCGAGGTTCAGGGCTATCTCTATAGCAGGCCGCCGCCGTACGAGGATTTCGCCGCCCTCCGGGCAGGGGCCCCGCCGATGCCCGGATCTGGCGCCGGCGGTGCGGGACGAGGCTACGGCAGAAAATAGACGGGATTCGGCAGCTTGAAGGTTCGCTCGCAGTGGCCGCCGCTGAGATCGCTCCATTGGTCGCCCATGCAGAGGACGATCTTAAGACCGCTGGCCTCGAGTCGCGCCCTTTCGGCCGCCTTGAACCGCGCGGCGCTCGGGAGCTTCTCCTCGACGTCGGGGTAGAGGATCACACCGTCGAAGGCGAATCCGGCGTCGCGCAGATTGCGCACGGTCGACGCCCGCATCCGCTCGTCGCGTCCGGAGAGGAAATACACCTTCAGCCCCAGTCGGTTGGCGGTGCGGGCCAGCTCCCGCGTGGGTTCGATGGCGGGTGAGACTCCCATGGCCTGGTAGGCGAAGATGCCGCAAGGCCCTTCGTGCAGATCACACGGGCCGTGCAGGATGCGGGAGTAGTTGTTGAGCTTGTAGGCCGGCCAGTTCGACAGGGCCGTCTCGTCGATATCGAGGACCACGGCGAGATTCGACGACGGGACTGCCGCCCGCTTCGCCAGGAACTCCTCGGCCTGCTCGACGACCGCTTCGACGTCGCGAAGGTACAGGCCGCTGTCGATGTATTCCGCGACCGCCCGCTCCGCCTCGTAAAGCGGCATCGGCCGATGCGCGCAGCCGCCAGCGACGAGCAGCGCCATGGTGGCGATCGCCTGTATTACGCGGCGCCAGATGAGGTCGCAGGTCTTCATCTGGCCCGCACCGGGCTCAGCGATCATAGATGGCGTAGAGCTTGCGCACCGGCTCGACCGTCTCCCAGGTGCCGCGGAACCCTGCCGGAATGACGAAGGCGTCGCCGGCGACGAAGGTCTCGGCGTGTCCGTCATCGGCGGTGAGCACGACCTTCCCGGAGAGGATCACGCAGAACTCCTCCTCCGTGTAGACCACCTCCCACCTCCCGGGGGTGGATTCCCAGACGCCCGCGTAGAAGTGATCGTCGGCATCCGAGTAGTAGTTGTACAGCGTCGTGACGGGCGAGCCGTCGAGGACACGTGCAGGCAGCGATACCTCTGCCGGGGCCGTGGCGCGGTCGAAGCGAACGATACGTGCAGTCATGGTCCTGGACGCCTCGTGCGTGTCTTCTGGTCCTCTGCGAGCGAGCCGAAGCCGGGCCGGCGGTCGGGCGAACGGCCCTCGGGAGTGCGCATGGTTGGAGTCATCGAACCTTCACGGGGATTTCGCTCATCCGTAACAACACGGGCCTATAAAGCGGCGCGGGACTATCGTAGGACAGACGGCCGGGCATGCAAAGGCAACGCACGCGTATAAGCACCGGTGGCCTGCTGAGACCCACCCGCATCGGTGCCATTGACGCGGTCCTCAGCCGGCTGTTCGACAGGATCTCCGGACTCGGCACGGTCGATCGGCTGTACCAGCAGCTGCCGTCGTCGACCGGCGATCAGGATTTTCTGCAACGGGTGCTCGATCTGTTCGCGATCGAGGCCGAGGTCAGCGCTTCGGATCTCGCCCACATACCGCGGCAGGGTCCCGTGGTGGTCGTCGCCAATCATCCCTATGGAGCCATCGAGGGCGTGATCATGGCCCACCTGCTGCGCACGCTGCGTGAGGACGTGCGTATCATGGCGAACGGGCTGCTCGGGCACTTCGAGGAGATCGCGCATCTGTTCATCGCGGTTGATCCCTTCGGCGGGAAGACGGCGGTGCGCCGTAACTTCAGGCCGTTGCGGGAGGCGATGCGGTGGGTTGAAAACGGCGGTCTGCTGATGGTGTTCCCCGCCGGCGAGGTCTCGAACCTGCAACTGACCCGCCTCGCGGTCGCCGACCCGCCGTGGAATCCGGCGGTAGCGGCCATCATCAGAAGGCCGGGCGCGACCGTGGTGCCGGTTTACGTGCACGGCAGCAACGGCGTCCTGTTTCATCTCTGCGGACTGCTGCACGCCCGCCTGCGCACCGTCATGCTGGCCCGCGAGCTTCTCAACAAGACCCATCGCCGCGTGCGTCTCACCATCGGCGCCCCGATAGCCAACGATCGCCTGCGGCGCCATGCCAGCGATGCGGAGATGATCGCGTCCCTGCGGCTGCGGACCTACCTCCTCGGTCTGCATGAGCGTGATGCGGCGAGGCGCGACGGGAAGACCAAGGCAGAGCCACGCGCCGGTGAACGAATCGCGGACCCGGTGCCGGGCAGACTGTTGCAGGCGGAGATCGAATCCCTGCCCGCCCCCCGGACGCTGGTGATCGCCGAACAGTGGCGCGTGCTCTACGCACGGGCGCAGCAGATACCGTGGACGCTGCAGGAGATTGGCCGCCTGCGCGAATTGAGCTTTCGCGCCGCGGGCGAGGGTACGGGCCGGACGGTCGATGTCGACCTGTTCGATGACTACTACCTGCACCTGTACCTGTGGAACACCGCAAACCTGGAGATCGCCGGCGCCTATCGGATCGGCCTGGTCGACGAGATTGTGGCCCGCTACGGTCTGCGCGGCCTGTATACGCACTCGCTGTTCAAGTACGGACGTCGGCTCGTGGACGAGATGTCGCCGGCGCTGGAGCTCGGGCGCTCTTTCGTGCGGCCCGAGTACCAGCGCAGTCACGCCGCGCTCATGCTTCTCTGGCGCGGCATAGGCGAGTTCGTCGTGCGCAATCCGCGCTATGCGACGTTGTACGGGCCTGTCAGCATCAGCAACGATTATCAGCCGCTGTCGCGCGCACTTCTGGTCGATTACCTGAGGCGCTCCCACCTTCAGCCGGACGGGGCGCGGGAGGTTCGCCCGCGCAAGCCGTTCCGTACCCCGGCGCGGTTGCGGCGACAGACCGGCGATCTCGGTGCCTTCGGCGGGCTGGACGCGGTGGATGCGCTCATCGCCGGTATCGAACCCGACGGCAAGGGCACGCCGGTGCTGGTGCGGCATTACCTGCGGCTGGGCGGCCGCTTTCTCGGCTTCAACGTCGACGACCAGTTCGGCGACGCCCTGGACGGGCTGGTGACGGTCGATCTGCGCAGGACGGAGCCGCGGTTGTTGGCCCGATACATGGGCAAGGCGGGAGCCAGGGCCTTCCTGGACTTCCAGCGCCGGGAAGCGCGACGAGCAGCCGCCTGAGCGGTTGCGGCGCGCGGCCGGTTGCGCCGGAGGACCTTCGACCGCTGGCGGGTGCCGCCAGCGGCGGGCTGGCGGCCGCGCACGGCCTGCGGTAACGTCGCCGCCACTGACGACCGAGAGTGGCGCCGTGGCGGATCCGCGTACCAAATCCCAAGCTCCTGCCGATCGTGGCGTCGCCGATCTGCTGCGATCGCATATCGAGGGGGAGGTGCTGGCCGACGCGGGCTCGCGCTGCGCGTACGCGCGCGATGCCTCACCCTACCGGCAGATGCCGATGGCGGTGGTGCGTCCGCGCGGTCGCGACGACGTCGTCGC
>CAZTPK010000135.1:0-5698 GCA_964614765.1 uncultured Gammaproteobacteria bacterium | reverse complement strand
GGCACGCGCGGCGGCGGCGCCTCGCCCACCGCGGCTGCGCAGACGTCCTCGGCGCGAATCTCGGACCGGCGGCCGCCCGGCGGCGGGCGCGTCAATGTCAGCGTTCCGTGGCGACGATGACCCCGCCGCCCAGGCAGTCCTCGCCGTCGTAGAAGACCACGGACTGCCCTGGTGTCACGGCCCGCTGCGGCCGCTCGAACTCCACTTCGCAGTCCCCGCCGCCTGTCACTATGACCGCGCATTCCTGATCTGGTTGCCGGTAGCGGGTCTTGGCCGAGCACCTAAAGCGCGAGGCCGGGGCGGTCCCCGCGATCCAGCTCAGGTCCGAGGCGGTGAGCCGCCGGCTGTGCAGCAGCGGGTGATCGTGACCCTGCGCGACGAGCAGCGTGTTGGCCGCGACGTCCTTGGCCACCACGTACCAGGGTTCCTCCGGCGCGCCCTTCACCCCGCCCACGCCCAGGCCCTCGCGCTGGCCCAGCGTGTAGTACATCGCCCCGGCGTGTTCGCCGACCGTGCGGCCGTCCACCGTCTTGATCGGTCCGGGGCGCGCCGGCAGGTAGCGGCGCAGGAACTCGCGGAACGGCCGCTCGCCGATGAAGCAGATGCCGGTGGAATCGCGCTTGGCGTGCACGCCCAGGCCGGCCTGCCGGGCCAGGCGGCGCACCTCGGCCTTGTGCAGATCGCCGAGCGGGAAGAGGGTGCGGGCGAGCTGCGCCTGGGTCAGCCGGTGCAGGAAATAGCTCTGGTCTTTGCCGGCATCCACGCCCTTGAGCAGCCGGTAGCTGCCGTCGCGGTGGCCCACGCGGGCGTAGTGGCCGGTGGCGATGAGATCCGCGCCCCATGCGACGGCCTTGTCCAGGAAGGCCCGGAATTTGATCTCCGCGTTGCACAGCACGTCCGGGTTCGGCGTGCGGCCGGCCTGGTACTCGCGCAGGAACTCCGCGAACACCCGCTCGCGGTACTCGGCGGCGAAGTTGACCTGGTCGATGTCGATGCCGATGACGTCGGCCGCCGCCGCCGCGTCGACGAGGTCCGCGCGCGAGGCGCAGTACTCCTCGGTGTCGTCGTCCTCCCAGTTCTTCATGAACAGGCCGCGCACCGCGTAGCCCTGCCGCTTCAGCAGCAGCGCCGCCACGGCCGAGTCCACGCCGCCGGACACGCCGACGACGACGCGCGCGCCTGCCGCCGGGGCCCGGTGCGGGGGGGCGGAAATCAACTGTTCATTCACGATTCGCGGACTAGACTCAAATGAAAAAGAACTCTCAACCAGTCGTCCTCGGCCATGGACCGGTTCAACCGCATCTTCGCCCTGCACAAGCAGCTCGCCGGCGCGCGGGTGCCGGTCTCCTGCGGCCAGCTGGAGGCCAGGCTCGAATGCTCGCGGGCGACAGTCATACGCGCGATCCGCGACCTGCGCGGCTACCTGCACGCGCCCATCGAATACGACCGCGAGCGCAACGGCTACTACTACAGCCGCGGGCCCGACGGCCGCATCTTCGAGCTGCCCGGTCTGTGGTTCACGCCCGCGGAGCTGCACGCGCTGCTCACCTGCCAGCAGCTCCTGCACGGCATCCAGCCTGGCCTGCTCGACGAGCACCTCGCCCCGCTGCGCGCCCGCATCGACGAGCTGCTCAGGACGCAGCGGGTCGTGCGCGGGCCGCTGGAGCGCCGGGTCCGCGTCCTCACCGTCGCCCGGCGCATGCCCGCCGCCGAGATCTTCACCCCCGTGGCGTCTGCCGTTCTGCAACGTCGCCGCCTGCGGCTCTTGTACCACAGCCGCTCCAGCGATGCACAGTCGGAGCGGACGGTCTCTCCGCAGCGGCTGGTCCATTACCGCGACAACTGGTACCTGGACGCCTGGGATCACGGGAAGGAGGCGCTGCGGACGTTCGCCGTGGACCGTATCCGCGCCGTCACGCCCTCGGGAGAGCGGGCGCTCGACGTGGAGGAGGCGGAGCTGCACGAGCTGCTCGCCGGCGGCTACGGCATCTTCGCCGGCCGTGCACAGGCCACCGCCGTGCTCCGGTTCAGCGCCCGCGCCGCGCGCTGGGTGGCCGAGGAGGAATGGCATGCGCGCCAGCGCGGCACGTGGCTGCCGGACGGGCGGTACCAGCTCGAGCTGCCCTACAGCGATCCGCGCGAGCTGATGATGGACGTCCTGCGGCACGGTGAGCAGGTCGAGGTCGTCGGCCCGCCGGGGCTGCGCGAGACCGTCCGTGCCCGGCTGGCCGCGGCACTCAAGAATTATGAGTCCTGACCGGCAGGCTCACGTTTTGAGCCAGTTCGTGGCGGATGATGGTCTGCGCGTCTTGTTTCCCGTATTCCAGGCGTCGGAATGAACAAGGGCGGGTAAAGCACGTTGTATGCCGCGAGGGTCAGATCGAGCAGCGTTAAGAAGAATGAAAACACGCAATAGCACCATTCCGATCAAGCGGATCGAACACCGGATTTTTATGTTGCGCGGGCAGAAGGTGATGCTGAGCACGCATCTGGCGGAGCTTTATGACGTCGAGCCTCGCGCCTTGGTACAGGCGGTAAAGCGGAATATCTAGCGGTTTCCCGAGGATTTCATGTTCCAACTGAGCGAAACCGAGTTTGATGACTTGAAATCACAATTTGTGACTTCAAGTTGGGGCGGCCTCCGCCGGGCTGCGCCCTATGCCTTCACCGAGCAGGGCGTTGCCATGCTTTCGAGTGTCTTGCGCAGCGACCGCGCGATTCGCGTAAACATCGAGATCATGCGTGCCTTCGTGCGCCTGCGGCAGATGCTCGCCTCCAACGCCGGGCTGGCACGCAAGCTCTCGGCGCTGGAGAGGAGGTACGACGCTCAGTTCAAGGTCGTGTTCGACGCCATCCGCGAGCTCATGACGCCGCCGGAGCCGAAGAAAAAGCGGTCCATCGGCTTCGCGCCTTGGGAGGAGCAGTGAAACCCTTACCCCAGCCATTACCAGAGCGTAACTGCGGCGGGGAGGACTATGCGCGGACGGTAGACCTTGTACTGCGAGTCCGCCCGCGACACCGCATGGGAATGAGCGATCGAAAGGGCGGGTGTTGAGAGCGGGTGCGGCAGTGGAGCTTCAAGTGTAAGTAGAGCAGGGAGCATGGAGACCGAATCAATCGACCAAAGACACAGATCGGAGCGCAATTATGACAGAAGAGCTGAGACTGAAAGACCTAAAGGCCGCCATATCGGGAAATTCGGCGGCGTTCAGAAGCCGGCGGCGACTCCAACCTGCTGGTGGAGAAGGTGACAAAGTGTTTCCACCAACGTTTGCGGGCGCGGTGTATGCGATCGAACAACGCCGCGTGCCGGGGCGCGACGCGCCGGTGACCTGCGTGCTGCTCGACAGTGTTCAGAGCCAGGCCAACCGCATGGAGCTGGCCCTGCAGGAAGCAGTCGATTCCGGCAAGATCAAGCTGCCGCTGGTGGAAGTGGACTTCTCGAAGTATGGTCCGACCGGCGACGTGGAAGCGGACGAAAAGGCCGGGCGCCTGATCGACGCCGTTGGAAAGATTACCAGCCTGCAAGTTCCCCACCGCGTCGCCGACGCGATTCTCCGGGATAGCGAGCTGGACGGCGTGGAATTCCGGAAGTCCACCATCGGAAAGGCGCTCAACACTGTTAGCCTCGTCAACGCCACGCCGCTCTTCGAGCTTTGCCCGACGGCCCTGTTGTTCGGAATGTGGGATTCCACCGGACCGAAAGGCGGCCTGGGGCCGAAGTTCGAGCGTGCAATAGTCTCTGAGATAGTTGGCATCGGCGCGGAAGTTGGCGACCTGCTGCGAGGGGTGCGCCGCGATCCGCTCGAGATCCGTGCCGCCGTGAAGGTGCAGAAGGGAGCCGACGGGTCATGGAAAGTCGCCGATCCAAAAGCCAAGGGTGTTGTTGCACCGTCGCAGATCAATCATTCAAGCGTCCCCTATCCAGAACGGGGAGACAAGAAAGCGGACGACAATTACTATGCCGGTACAACTATCGAGTACGCCGAGCAGACGACGACGCTTTCCATGATCTGCCTGCGCCGATTGAAATTTCCGATCGACGGCAAGACCGGCCATGCGACGGATTACGCCGCGCGCACGGTGCTGGCGGCGCTCGGCCTGTGCGGTGCGACGCTGGCCTTCGAAACAGGCGTGGGTCTTCGCTCGCGGAGCCTGCTCTGGCCGGAGGGTCCGATGCACTGGGAGCTGCTCGAACGTCCCGGAGCGAAGCCGCGCGAGTTCGCGCTGACGGGCGAACAGGCCGTGGCATTGCTCAACGAGGCGATCGACACCGCCCGGACGAGCGGGCTCCCGTGGCGCGACGAACCCGTCGTCCTCAAGCCGTCGGCCGAACTGCTCAAGCTGGTGCGTCTCAGCCAGCTTCAGGCGACGAAAGAACCGGCGGAAGCGGGGGTCTGAAATGCTCGCCCTTGGCATCCGCTATCTGAACGGCTTTTCCGCGGCCGCCGAGCCGGACGACTTGGCGCGTGCAGAGTGGCCGCCGCATCCGGGGCGGGTATTCATGGCGCTGGCTGCAGCGCACTTCCAGACTGGCGCCGACCCTGCCGAGCGCAACGCATTGCTGTGGCTGGAAGGTTCGGAGCGCGGCGGTGAGATCTCCGCCCCGGCGATCGCCGCATCGGACGCGATGCAGCGCGCTGTGGTCAAGCACTATGTCCCCGTCAACGACAGGGTCGGGCCGTCAAGGGCTTTGCTGCAGTCGTTGCCATTGACCCGCGAGCGTCAGGATCGGGTGTTCGCCCGCGCCTGGCTGGATCACGACACGGTCTACTTGTACTGGCCGGACCTGGATCCGCCCGAACAGTACCGCGACACGCTGGCGAAGCTGTGCGCCAAGGTCAGTCGTATCGGTCATTCCAGCTCGCTGGTGCAAGTGTGGCTCGCCGGACCAGACGAGTTCGGCGAACCAGACTGGGTGCCAGACGACGCGAGGGCGATTGTACAACTGCGAATACCGGGACCCGGCACGGTCGATTATCTGCAGCAGCAATATAACGCTACCGCGGTCGAGGACTATGGTGCGGTCAAGTTGGCGGAGTTGCAGATCAACGATCCAAAGGTTCGCAAGGAAGCCAGAAAGCGCCTGCAAGAGAGGTTCGGCAATCGACCGCCGGCGCAGTTTCGGCCGCGGCTCTCGCTGTATCACGGCTACGCGCGACCTGCGCGCGAAACCGAGACGCACAACGCCGCTGAGACCGTGTTCAGTTCCCATCCCTTTATGTTTCAGCTCAGCGCGAGGCAAAGCCTGTACCGCAATCTCGATCTCGTCTCCACGCTGACGGTGACTCAACGCTGGCGCGAGGCGATCCTGAGCCACGGCAATGGTCTACCCGAGCCGGTCCGCCGGATATTGAGTGGCCACGACGCCAACGGCGGCCCCTCGGACGATCCACACCTCGCCTTTCTCCCGCTCGCTTTCGTAGGCCATCAGCACGCCGATGGTCACCTGCTCGGCATGGGCATTGCGCTGCCGGCTGCCGTATCCCGCGACGAGCGCCGGGAAGCCCTGCGTGCCATCGGCGCGGTGCGCAATCTCAGGCTTGGTCCCCTAGGCGTCTGGGGGGTTGAGCCGGTGACGATGTCGCAACCCCCGTGGACCCTGCGGGCGGAGGCGTGGACCGCGCATCCGCGAGGCGCGACGCACTGGTCCTCAGTGACACCGATCGTCTTCGACCGACACCCGAAAGCCAAAGGC
>CAZTPK010000134.1:0-5731 GCA_964614765.1 uncultured Gammaproteobacteria bacterium | reverse complement strand
GTGCCGAGCAGCAGGTGGTGAACGCGGGACTTTGCGGGCGTAATCATCGGGGAGCCTTTCCATCTCGGGACACGAAGCTCCAAGCGTAGTCAAGCGCGCACCCGCGTTCCAATCGCGGACTCCAAACCGCCAATCCGGTCGCGATCAACCGGCGGCGCGCGCCCGCACGGATGGCACGGTCCCGATCCCGAACACGTCGGTGATGAGGTAGCGGGCCATCGGCACCGCGAGGATGAGTCCCCAGAAGCCGGCGATGTGATGCGCGACGAACAGGATGATCAGCGTGAAGACCGGGTTGAGCTTGAGGTGGTGCCCGTAGATGAGCGGATTGAGGAGATAGGCCTCCACGGCGTGGATCGCGATGATCAGCGCCACTACCGCGAGCGACATCCCCAGGCCACCGGCATTCAGCGCCACCAGCACGATGGGCGCGGTGGAGAGGAACACGCCCAGCACCGGGATGAAGCTGCAGACGAAGACGATCACCGAAAGCATCGCCAGCGACGGCACGCCGAGGACCGCCATGCCGATGGCCGTCAGCGCCGTGTTGACGCAGGCGATCGCGGCCTGGGCCTGGATGGCGTGGCCGAGCAGCTGGCCGAAGCGCACCACCGGCTGGGCCGCCTCCGCGTAGAAGTCGCGCAGCCGGGAGGTGCCGATCTCCTGCACGTGCCGGGTCAGACGACGCAGGTCGAAGAGGATGAGGAAGCTGAACAGGAGGGCCAGGAGCGCGGTGGCCGTGGTCCGATACAGATAGTTGATGATGCCCGGCGTGTGTTGCCGGACGACGTCGAACTGCCGGGTCAGCAGCGCGTGCACGAGTATCTGGTCCTCCAGCGCGCGATAGCGCTGAACGCCCTCGTTGCCAGCGCCGTCGCTCAGGATCGATTCGGCCAGCTGCTGCTCGCTCAGCCCCAGCTCCGCGCGCGCGGCCGCCAGCCTCTCGGAGACGGACTCCGCCGTGGACTCGTCGAGCGCGCTCCTGAGGTATGCGGTGATCGGCTGGCGAGCGGCGGGGTATCGCTGCACCAGCCCCTCCTTCACCTCGACCAGCCGCTGCTCGATCGCAGGCAGATTGCCGATGAGGCGCATCGCCTCGCCGGCGACGTTCGGAGCGACGAAGCGGACGAACCCGACCAGCGCCGCCAGGAACAGCAGATAGGTGAGCACCAGCGACAGCGAGTACGGCAGACGCAGACGGCGATTGCCGAACTCGGCCACCGGCGAGGCGACGAACGCCAGCATGAAGGTGAGGAACACCAGTCCGAAGAAGCCCCTGAGCATCCACAGCAGGCCGAGCAGCACGGCCCAGATCACGATCCTGCGGTTGTGACGATAGAACTGCGAGAAACTGAAGGTCGCCAATTCGCTCCTCCCGCCGCGGGCCGCCGCATGGGTGACGCGCCCGTCGTTGCCCCGGACTCTCCGGTTCGGCGATTATAGGGCACGCTTCCCCGCGGGTTGGCAGGAAGCTTGCCTCCCGTGGAAGGTCGAAAAAGTCAATCCTGGACCTCTCGGAGCACGGTCGGCGAGAAGTGTGTTTCCTGCCGACCCTCATTTTCAATGGCCCGCGGCCATCGAAGATGGCGGTGCATCCATGCACCGCGGAACGCTCTGCCTCTTGCAGAGCTTCCTCGACGTTCGGGATGGACGAATGATCGCGCGCCGCGCCCGGCCCGGCGCGGAACTCGCACGGAGACAAAGCAATGATCGCCCTGTTCCGCAATCTCGCAACGGCAGTCGCCGTGCTGCTGCTCGCCGGCTGCGTCGTGTGGATGAAGCAGCCGCTTTCGGACACCGCCACCGCCACCATCGACGAGGCATTGCTCGGCGCATGGCGGAACACCGATGTCGAGGGTGATCACGTCGAGCTCGACATCACGCGCTCCGGCGAGCACCTGGTGCTGATCGCGCTGACGACGGTGAAGCCCGACGGCGGCCGAAGCCTAGCGCAGTACAAGGCGCAGACGACGGTCGTGGGCGAACGCCGCTACCTGAGCGTCATGGACATGAGGCCGGGCAGGCGGGAGATCGGCTTGATGATCGTGAAGTACCACGCCTCCCCCCGGGAGCTCGCCGTCTCGCTCATCGACGAGGACGAGGTGAAGCGGGCGATACGCAATGGTGAGATCGAAGGCATGGTCGAGGCCAACTCCGAGTTCGCCGATGCGACGATCGAGGCGCGGCCCGAGAAGCTGCTGGCCTTCCTCGCGAGCAACGACGCGGCGCTGTTCCCGAAGAGCGTCGCCTTCACGCGCCGGGACGGACCGCCGGCGGCGGCCGCCACCTGACCCGGCGGCGCGGCGCGCCGCCGGGTCAGTGGCGCTCGATGTCGCCCTCGGCGACGCCGAGTGTCCGCATCAAATCGGCGACCTCCCCGGCCGCCTCTTCCAGCCGCGATTCCTCGGTGCCGCGCAGCACGATGCTGACCGCGACACGGCTCTCGCGCGCGAAGGGGTAGCTGCCGATACCGACGTCCGGATATCGGCGCTGGATCTCCGCCAGGCCCTCGGCCAGGCGGCTCTCCCCGAGCGGCGCGGTGAGGGTGCGCGAGCGGATGGGCTCGAATTCCTGCAACTGATCCTGCAGCGACTCGAACATCGCCTGCATGATGACCGGCACGCCTGCCAGCACGAACACGTTGCCCAGCCTGAAGCCGGGCGCGCTGCTGATGCGGTTGTCGATGAGGGCGCTGCCCTCCGGCACCGTCGCCATCTTCAGCCGCGGCGCCGACAGCGTCTCCACGCCGTAGTACTTCTTCAGCTTCTCCTCGGCGACCGGATCGATCACGAGTCTGCGCCCGAAGGCGCGCGCGATGGCCGCGGCGGTGATGTCGTCATGGGTGGGACCGATTCCGCCGGTGGTGAAGACGTAGGTGTAGCGCTCGCTCAGGGCGCGCACTGCGCCTACGATCTCCTCCTCCTCGTCGCTCACGAAACGGGCCTCGGCCAGCCGTATGCCGCGCGCGGCCAGCCTCTGCCCGAGGTACGCGAGGTTGGTGTCCTGCGTCCTCCCCGAGAGCAGCTCGTTGCCGATTACCAGCGCCGCGGCCGTGGCCGCTTTCTCGCTCATCGTTCGCACCCCAGCCGATTCAGCAACCACAAAAAACAAAGGGCGGACAGGTTTCCCTGTCCGCCCCACTCCTCATGAACGTCGTGTTTGTTGTCCGAACCGCTGTGCTTCCGCCGCTTGTTGTTGTAGTGACGACGGACAACGGCCGATTTTTTCGACGTCAGATTTACAGCAACGGAACGATCAGCAACGCGACGATGTTGATGATCTTGATGAGCGGGTTCACCGCCGGCCCAGCCGTATCCTTGTACGGATCGCCGACTGTGTCACCCGTCACCGCGGCCTTGTGGGCATCCGAGCCCTTGCCGCCGAAGTTCCCCTCCTCGATGTATTTCTTGGCGTTGTCCCACGCGCCGCCGCCGGTGCACATGGAGATGGCGACGAAGATGCCGGTGACGATCGTGCCCATGAGCAGTCCGCCGACCGCCATGCGCGCGGCGTGTTCACCCATGGCGAGACGGATGATGAGCGCGAGCACGATTGGGGTCAATACCGGCAGCAGCGACGGAATGACCATCTCCTTGATCGCCGCCTTCGTCAGCAGGTCCACCGCGCGGCCGTACTCCGGCTTGGCGGTGCCCTCCATGATGCCCTTGATCTCGCGGAACTGGCGGCGCACCTCGACCACCACGGAGCCGGCGGCGCGGCCCACCGCCTCCATCGCCATCGCCCCGAAGAGATAGGGGATGAGGCCGCCGATGAACAGGCCGATGATGACCGCCGGGGTGTCGAGATTGAAGTCCACGAGCTTGCCCGCGGACTCCAGGCTGTGGGTAAAGTCCGCGAACAGCACCAGGGCGGCCAGACCGGCGGAGCCGATCGCGTAGCCCTTGGTGACTGCCTTGGTGGTGTTGCCCACGGCATCGAGCGGGTCGGTGATGTTGCGGATCTCCGGACCGAGCTCGGCCATCTCGGCGATCCCGCCGGCGTTGTCGGTGATCGGGCCGTAGGCGTCCAGGGCCACGATGATGCCGGCCATCGACAGCATCGAGGTCGCCGCGATCGCGATGCCATACAGGCCGGCCAGCGTGTAGGAGGCCCATATCGCGATGCAAACGAAGATCACCGGCCAGGCCGTGGATTTCATCGAGACCGCGAGGCCGGCGATGATGTTGGTCGCGTGCCCGGTGGTCGAGGCCTGGGCGACGTAACGCACGGGCTTGAACTCGGTGCCGGTGTAGTACTCGGTGATCCACACCATCGCCGCGGTCAGCGCCAGTCCGATGAGCGCGCAGCCGTAATAGGCGTTGACGCCGTGCTCGCCGATGCCGGCCATGAACTTCTGCGTAACCGGGTAGAAGGCGATCGCCGCCAGCACGCCGGCAACGATGAGCCCGCGATACAGCGCGTTCATGATCTTGCCGCCCTCGCGGGCCTTGACGAAGAAGGATCCGATCACCGAGGCGATGATGGAGACACCACCGATCACCAGCGGATACAACACCGCGCCGTCGGTCTTCAGCAGCAGGGCGCCCAGCAGCATGGTGGCGATGATCGTCACCGCGTAGGTTTCGAACAGGTCGGCGGCCATGCCGGCGCAGTCGCCGACGTTGTCGCCGACGTTGTCGGCGATCACCGCCGGGTTGCGCGGGTCGTCCTCGGGGATGCCGGCCTCGACCTTGCCGACCAGGTCGGCGCCCACGTCCGCGCCCTTGGTGAAGATGCCGCCGCCCAGTCGCGCGAAGATCGAGATGAGCGAGGAGCCGAAGGCCAGACCGACCAGCGGGTGCAGGTCGACCTCCTGCCCGGCCGGGGTCGCGCCCACCAGGTAGGCGTAGTAGCCGGCCACGCCGAGCAGACCCAGGCCCACGACGAGCAGGCCGGTGATCGAGCCGCCGCGGAAGGCGACCTGCAGGGCCGCGTTCAGCCCCTGCCGGGCCGCCTCGGCGGTGCGCAGGTTCGAACGCACGGAGATGTTCATGCCGATATAGCCGGCCGCGCCCGAGAGCACCGCGCCGATGAGGAAGCCGATGGCGGTCGGCCAGTGCAGCACGAAGCCGATGAGGAGGAACAGCACCACGCCGGCGATCGCGATGGTGGTGTACTGTCGGTTGAGGTAGGCCGAGGCGCCCTGCTGCACGGCCGCGGCGATCTCGCGCATGCGTTCGTTGCCCTGCGCCCGGGAGAGGATCCACTTCACCGACCACGCCCCGTAAAGAATCGCCAGGACGCCGCAGGCCAGCGCAAACACGAGTGCTCCAGACATTGAGAAAAATCCCCCTTGAGTGAGTGTTGTTCGTAGCGATGCGATCGCGGGCGGCGTAGAGCGTGCGCCGGCGACTGTCCACGGCGGGCCCGGCCGCTACCGGCCAGGGCCGCTGCACCAGTACTGTTCTTTACTTACCGACGAAACGGTCCGACCACGGGTCCGCCACCCCTGGCCCGACGCAGCGACGGCCCAGGGGCGGGCGAATGCGCCGGGATTCTACCCTGCATCACTTCAGAGCAAAACCGGTCTTCAGCTTTTTCTTCACCGGTGCGTTCTTCAGCCGCACGTACTGCGGCATGCCGTTGCGGTACGGAGGGTAGTCCTCGCCCTGGATCAGCGGGGCGAGGTAGTTGCGGCATTTCTGGGTGATGCCCAGGCCATCCTCGGTGATGAACTCCCGCGGCATCATCTTCTCCCGGTTGGCCACGTCCTTGAGCTCGGCCGCGCCGA
>CAZTPK010000133.1:0-5769 GCA_964614765.1 uncultured Gammaproteobacteria bacterium | reverse complement strand
CCCCCCCGGCCCCCCCGGGGGCGATTCGTTTCGGGAGGCAAGTCCGCTTGGATATCGCCGCATCCACCGCCCGCCCTGGTCTTGGCGTTGTCAGGTCGGCAGTGTCCCCGTTACTGCTCCTCGTCTTGTGTTCCTTATGTGCCTTTTTGTACTGGCCGGGATTGCGCGGCGAACTCGTTGTCGACGACCTGGCCAACCTGAAGCCGTTCGGCGACTTGGAACGCGGCTTGATTCGTTGGCAAGACATCATTACGGACAACGAGTCGGGCCCGCTGGGACGGCCCCTCACCATGGTCAGCTTCCTCGCGGACTACTACCTGGGTGAAGGCAGGGTCTTCCAGTTCAAGCTGACCAATCTGCTCATTCACTTGCTGTGCGGAGCGCTGCTCTACGCGCTCGCGAGCCTGCTGTTTGCGCGCCATCTCACGATGGCCCCCGGGGCGCGATCGTGGTGGGCCCTGCTCGTCGCGGCCCTCTGGCTGACTGCGCCCCTCTTCGCGAGCACGGTGCTGTATGTCATCCAGCGCATGGCGCAGCTCGCCACGCTGTTCTCCCTCCTCGGCCTGGTCTCGTACGTGTACGGCAGAGAGCAGCTCAACGTCCGTTTTCGCCGCGGCGCGGCTCTCATACTTGTGGCCTACCTGGTCGCTCTGCCAGCTGCGGTGCTCAGCAAGGAGAACGGAGCGATCCTGCCGCTGCTCATCCTGGTCACCGAGGTCTTCTGGTTCGGATTCACGGGCTCCGACAGGACGGTTCGATTCCTGCGCACCGTGCATGCCTTCTTCGCCGTCGTGCCCGTTGTCGCCGCGGCAGTCTGGCTGGCTGCGCATTTTGACGCCTTTCTGTCGCGTTACGCGGGACGCGACTTCACGCTCTCCGAGCGCCTGATGACCCAGGCGCGCGTATTGTGGGACTATCTAGCTCAGTTGTTTCTCCCGAATGGGCTGCGAATGGGCGTGATCCATGACGACTTCGTCATCTCCCGCAGCCCTTCCGACCCGCCCGCGACGGCTATCGCCATCGCTGCCTGGATCGCGGTGATTACGGCTTTGGTGTTCTGGCGCAAGTCAGTCACCGCGCGCCTCTTGGCCTTCGGCCTGACGTTCTTTCTGACCGGTCACTTGATCGAATCCACTGCATGGCCGCTGGAGATCTATTTCGAGCATCGCAATTACCTTCCCGCCACCGGGTTGTTCATTGCTGCAGCAGGCGTCGCTGCGCACCTGTGCCACCGGTTCGAGGGTCTGCGACGAGTCGCCATCTTACTGGCGATGATTCCGTTACTGACCGGATTCATCACCTACCAGCGGGTTATGACCTGGCAGTCGGCCGAGGCAATCGCGCTCATGGCGGAGCATAGCCACGCGCGTTCTCCTCGCCTGCAGACCGCTCTTATTTCGAGGTACCTTCGGGACGGCAATCTCGAGAGCGCCAAGCGTCATATCAACACGCACGCCGAACTGGTTGGGGGACGTACGGCAGGCCATGCCTTGCATGAGCTCCAGGCCTATTGCCAGACCGGACACAGTCCCTCGGACGCGGAGTACCGGGGCATCGTTGATACCGAGCGTGTCGATTTGAGTATCTATACCCACGAGAGAATTCAGGCTGTCGCCGACCTGTTGCAGCGAGGTACATGCGCGGGCGTGGACCTCGGCAGACTGAGGCCTTGGTTCCAGGCACTGGCTGGTAAGATCGAGGCAGGCACCGATTGGCTGAACCAGTTCCACTTTGGCCGGTTGCTCTCGTACGTGGGCGAGTGGGAGGGTGCGATCAGGCTTTTTGATGCCGCCAATCAGAGCGACCCGGCGCGGCTGGAACCGGACCTCGTCAAGATTCAGATATTGCTGGCACAGGGTGATCGGGCGGCGGCGCGCGGCGTGTTGGCGGCCCTCAATGGCCGGAGCGATCAGGCATCGAAATACCAGCAGGAGATGATTGATCAGCTGAACCGCGCCATCGAGGCAGGGACAGATGCCGGGGCACCCCCGCAATGAGCGTGGGACGGACGATGACGATATGGACGAGTGCGCCGGAATGGTGCAGATTGTGCCCGGTAGGACTTTCCGGAGATAGAGTGCGGCTGGAGACAGCAGCATCCTGGCAGGCCGGAGCTGGATCAGATTCCTTGCCATACCGCAGCGTGTCTCGAACTCTTAGAGAATGACTCGAGCGGCCACGACAGATCCATTCGTCAAACCGGGGGCGGGCACGACTGCGGCGATGCCTGAGGTTCAACTTAGCATCGTGCTGCCGGCGCGCGACGAGGCGCGATCACTGCAGACACTGGTGCCGCGCCTGAAGGCGCAATACCCCTGGGCCGAGATCATCGTCGTCGATGACGGCTCCACGGACGATACCGCAAAGGTGGCGGCCGACGGCGGGGCGCGTGTCGTGACACACCCCTACAGGAAGGGCAACGGCGCTGCCATCAAGAGCGGCACGCGGGCGGCGCGCGGAGATGTCATCGTTTTCATGGACGCCGACAGCCAGCACGCCCCGGAGGACGTCGGCCGGCTGGTCGCCAAGCTGGAAGAGGGCTACGAGATGGCCGTCGGCGCGCGCGACGCGGGCTCACAGGCGAGCTTCGGCCGGCGGGTCGCCAACGACTTCTACAGTCGGTTCGCTAGCTGGATGGTCAAGCACGAGGTCAAGGACCTCACGTCGGGTTTCCGGGCGGTGAAAGCCGCTCGATTCCGCGAGTTCCTGCACCTTTTGCCCAACGGCTTTTCCTACCCGACCACCAGCACCATGGCCTTCTTTCGCACGGGTTACTCGGTGGGGTACGTGCCTATCAAGGCGGGCAAGCGGTTGGGAGACAGTCATATCCGGCCGATCAGAGACGGGCTGAAGTTCGTCCTCATCATGTTCCGGATCTGTACCCTGTTCTCTCCCTTGCGCCTGTTCGGCCCCATCAGTTTGGGCTTTTTCTCGATCGCGTCGGCATACTACGCATACACCTATTTCACCCTGGGCCGTTTCACGAACATGAGTGCGTTGCTTTACTCGACCAGCATCATCATCTTCCTCATCGGACTGATTTCCGAGCAGATCACGATGCTGATCTACAAGCGCGATTGAAGTATGCAAGACAGCTTGCGCCGCCGCGCTGAGCCCGTGTGCGCATTGTCGACCGCCTTAAGGCGCGGGCATGCATCGTGATCCACGTTATCCTTGGCACCAAGGCGCAATTGATCAAGATGGCGCCCGTCCTGCGCGCCATCCGGGAACGGGGGGGCTCCTACCGCTATATTTCAACCGGGCAGCACAGCGAGACCATGGATGACATATTGGCGGACTTCGAGCTGCCCGGCCCGGACTATGAACTGTACAGCGGCAGGGACATCACCTCGATCCCGGCCATGCTTGGATGGATGCTCCGGATAATAGTGCACGTAATCGCAAACCGGCGGCGCGTCTTTGCCGGCGACCGCGGCGGCATTGTGCTCGTGCATGGCGACACGTTCTCGACAATACTGGGCGCGTTGATCGGCCGGATCGCCGGGCATCGCGTCGGTCACGTCGAATCGGGGCTGCGGTCGTTCAATCTGTTTCATCCGTTCCCGGAGGAACTGACGCGCATGGCCACAATACGGCTTTCGGATGTGCTCTTCTGCCCCGGCGAGACGGCGATGGCAAACGTCGAGGGACGCGGGGGCCTTAGAATAAATACGTACACCAATACACTGCGCGATTCCGTCGAACTCGCGCTGAAGAGCCGAGTGCCGGGTGAGGCCCAGCCGAGCCCGCCGACGGAACCGTATGCCATCGTGACGCTGCACCGCTTCGAGAACATTTTCTCGAAGGCGGCCCTGCAGCGGGTCGTGGACATCGTTCTGCGTGCATCGCAGAACCACAAGCTGCTTTTCGTGCTCCACAAGCCGACGGAGCGCAAGCTCCGGGAGTACGGGCTCTACGACCGAGTATGCGGCAACCCGAACATCGAGTGTCGCCCGAGGTGCAGCTACTTTCCCTTCCTTCGACTGGTTGCGGGCGCGGATTTCATCATCAGCGACGGGGGCAGCAACCAGGAGGAATGCGCCTACATGGGCAAGCCGATACTGCTGCTCAGGATGACGACAGAGCGCGAGGAGGGACTGGGCGCGAACTGCGTGATAAGCCGCTACGATATGGCGGTGATCGACGACTTCCTCGCTCATTACCACAAATTGCGCAAGCCGTCGCCGCTTCCGGCGCAATCCGCGTCGGCAATCATTGCCGAACATTGCCTCCAGTATGCCTGATTTTGGCGAGCAGGCGTGGCGGTCAATCACGGGGGGAACAGCATGAGCCGCCAGGGTTGGTTTCTGTTGACCGCCGCCGCCGTGGTCCTGTCCGCGTTGTTTCTCCGGTGGGGTGCCGTGAACCAGACGGAGATCAACGGACCACTAAGGAAAGATGCGGGCGACTACTATCGATACGCATACAATCTGAAGCATTTCGGGGTTTTCTCTAGATCAGACACAGGCATTCAGTCGGATCGGGCGCCCTCGCCGGACGCTCTGCGACCACCAGGATATCCGTTGTTCATCGCGGCCTTTCTCGACGACGGCAAGGGCTATTCGTTTATGCCGCGCGTTCTCATGGCGCAGGCCGTGCTCGGCGCAGCGACCGTTCTCATCTATCTGCTGATATTCAGAACCTGCCTGCGACTGCCGTTGGCAGCGGCGGCCGCAGGCCTGGCGGCAATCAGCCCGCATCTGGTGAATTCAAGCGTGTACGTGCTAACCGAGTGCCTCTTCACCTTCTTGGTTGGAGTCTCGCTATTGGCACTGATTGCCGGTTTGAAAAGAAAGTCCTGGCCATTCATCGCCGGCGCTGGTTGCGCAATGGCGTTGAGTTTGTTGACAAGAGGCACAACCCTCTATCTCGCGCTGTTCATTCTGCCGCTGTTTTTCATGAAGGCCGTATGCCCTCGCTACATGCGGGTTTCGGCATTGTCTGCTCTTGTAATTCCAATAGCGCTCGCGCATGGCGCATGGACTTACAGAAATATCGGAGCGATCGGGGAGTCGTCGGACCCCACGCTTACGGCGAACTTTCTGCAGCACGGGATGTACATCAACATGATGTACGAGGGGCGGCCCGAAACCTATGGCTATCCGTATCGGGCGGATCCGCTATCCGACGAGATGCAGGGAAAACCAGGCCGAGTACTCGCCGAAATCGGAAAGCGATTCCTCGACGAGCCCGCCCGATACGCGGCCTGGATTCTGGTGGGGAAGCCAATGCTTTTCCTGTCGTGGAACCTCACGGAAAGCGTGGGTGACGCCTTCGTTTATGCGCCGATCACGACGCCTTACGGCTATAGCACGCCGTTCTTCATCACGCATCGCATATCCAAAGCATTGCACGCCCCCGTGATGGGGCTGGCCATTATGGCCATGATTGTAGTGCTCTGGCGCGCCGTGAAAGGCGAGGACGTCGGCGTAGCGCCGCTGGTTCTCTCCACGGTGATGCTTTACTTCATCATTCTGCACGCGATCGGCTCACCATTTCCGCGATACAGCATCCCGACGCGCCCCATTGCATATGGACTGGCGATGTTGCCGCTTCAGTGGCTGTGGCTTCGGATCTCGCCAAGGATTAGGTCGCAGTGACTCGCGTTGCGATCCTGCTTCCCTGTCTGAACGAAGCGGAAGCCCTTCCCATTCTGTTCTCGCAGATTCGCGAGCATATTCCCGAAGCCGTCGTGCACGTATTCGATAACGATTCCCGTGATAATACGGCCGAGGTGGCGGCGGCACTGGGCGCCCGGGTACACCAGGT
>CAZTPK010000132.1:0-5775 GCA_964614765.1 uncultured Gammaproteobacteria bacterium | reverse complement strand
CCCCCCCCCCCCCCCCCCCCCACGGCCCGCCGGAGTCTCCTACACCCCTTTTCCTGGCAGGGATTATGGCGAACCAAACCACTATTCGGCGGACGTACAGCTTCGAGTTTTTCCCGCCGCGCACGCCCGAGGCGGTGGGCAAGCTGCAGACCACCCGCGATCGGCTCGCGAGGCTGAGGCCGGATTTCTTTTCCGTCACCTTCGGCGCCGGCGGCAGCACGCGCGACCTGACTTTCGAGACGGTGCAGGAGATAAAGCGCGCGACGGGTATCGACGCTGCGCCCCATATCTCGTGTATCGGCACGCCGGTGACGACGATCCGGGAGGTGCTCCAGCGCTACAAGCAGGCAGGCATCCGCCAGGTCGTGGCCTTGCGTGGCGACATGCCCTCGGGCACCGTCGGCTGGGGCGAATTGCGGTACGCCAACGAGCTCGTGGAGTTCATCCGCCGCGAGACCGGCGACTGGTTCCACATCGAGGTGGCAGCCTACCCGGAGGTACATCCGCAGGCCGGATCCGCCCAGGAGGATCTGCGCAACTTCAAGCGCAAGGTCGATGCCGGCGCCGACGGTGCGATCACCCAGTATTTCTTCAATCCCGATGCCTACTTCCGGTTCGTGGACGACTGCCGCCGGATCGGCATCGACATTCCGATCACGCCGGGCATCATGCCGATCACCAACTTCACCCAGCTGATGCGGTTCTCCGAGGGTTGCGGAGCGGAGATCCCCCGCTGGATCCAGAAGCGCATGCGGGACTTCGGGGACGACCGCGTGTCCATCCGTCGCTTCGGCATCGACGTGACCACCGAACTTTGCCGACGGCTCCTCGAGCGCGGCGCCCCGGGTCTGCACATCTACACCATGAATCAGCACGAACCGGCGGAGGCCATCTGGGAGAACCTCGGCTTGCGCACGCGCTAGGGCCGCAGGGCGGGTTGCCGCCGCCCGGGCGCCAAGTTGCCGCGCCCCGGCGTTCGGCGTAAGGTGAATCGGGTGAGTCGCACGGAATCCGCCAGCCCATCTGTCACGACGCGAACGGCGCTGCTGCTGGTTGACGATGACCCGCTCATCGTCGACTCGCTGCGCTTCGTGCTGGAGGATGCCTACTCGGTGCAGACGGCGGGGACCCGTGACGAGGTCAAGTCCCTGCTGCGGCGAACGGCGCAGATGCCCGAGCTGGCGCTGGTCGATCTCGGCCTGCCGCCCACGCCGCATACGCCCGCGGAGGGTTTCGCGCTCATCGAGGAACTGCTGGCCTTCAATCCCTCGATGAAGATCCTCGTGCTCTCCGGACAGAGCAACCGCAGCAACATCCAGCATGCGTTGACCCTGGGCGCGGTGGACTTCATCCCCAAGCCCTGCGACGCGCTGCTGCTGAAATCTCGCCTCAACCACCAGCAGATGATGCTGGAGGCCGAGAGGCCGGCGATCGAGGAGGCGCCCAGCGCCGACACCCTCGTCGGCCGCAGCAGCGCCATGCAGACGCTGCGCGCCCTCATCCGGCAGTTCGCCCGTTCGCCGTTTCCGGTGCTGATCGAGGGGGAGTCCGGCAGCGGCAAGGAACTCATCGCACGGGCGCTGCACGCGGAGAGCGATCGCGCCGAGAAGCCGTTCCTGGCCGTGAATTGCGCCGCGTTCACGAGCGAGCTGCTCGAATCGCAGCTGTTCGGGCACGCCAAGGGCGCCTTCACCGGCGCGGATTCCGGCAAGAGCGGCTTCTTCGAGCAGGCCGGCGCCGGCACCCTCCTGCTCGACGAGATCGGGGAGTTCCCGCTGCCGCTGCAGGCGAAGCTGCTGCGCGTGCTCGAGAACGGCGAGTACTACCGCATCGGCGAAACCGAACCGCGCTCCTCGAAGGCGCGGGTGCTGGCGGCCACCAATCGCGACCTGCGCGAGGAGGTGCGCGTGGGCCGATTCCGCCAGGATCTGTTCCACCGCTTGAGCGTGCTGAGCGTGCGCGTGCCGCCGCTGCGCGAGCGCGATGACGACAGCCTGCTGCTGCTCGAGGGGTTCCGGCGGCTGTACGCGGCCCATTCCGCACCGTTCACCCTCTCCGCGGAGGCCGAGGAACAGCTGCGCAGATACAGCTTCCCGGGCAACGTTCGCGAGCTGCGCAACATCGTGATCCGGCTCGGGGCGAAGTACGGCGGCCGCACGGTGAGCGCCCGCGAGCTGGCGGCGGAGCTCGAGACCGACACAGTGGTGGATGGGCGCGAGGAACGCGCGGACCTCGGCACGCTGGCCGAGCAGGAGATGCGCGCGCACGGGTTCTCGCTCGAGTCGGCGCTGGCGGAGTGGGAGCGTCGCTATATCAACGCCGCACTGCGCATCGCCGGCGGCAACCTGAGCAAGGCCGCGCGCATGCTGGGGATGAATCGTACCACGCTCTACAGTCGTCTACAGCGCCTCTCGATACATTTCTCCGAATAACGATCAAAGCGGATCATGTACTACAAGTTCTTCGGTCTCGATCAGCCGCCCTTCAAGATCACGCCCGACACGAGGCTGTTCTTCCCCGGTGCCAATCGCGGCGCCGCGCTCGAGGCCCTGGTGTACGCCATCACCAACGGCGAGGGCATCGTCAAGGTGGTCGGCGAGGTCGGCAGCGGCAAGACCATGCTCTGCCGCATGCTGGAGCTGGAGCTGCCGGACCACGTCGACGTTGTCTACATCGCCAATCCGAGCCTCTCGCCGGAACACATCCTGCACGCCATCGCATTCGAGTTGAGACTGGACGTCAAGCCGGGAGACGACCGGCTGGTGGTGATGCGCGCGCTGCAGGATTTCCTGCTCGCCAAGCATGCCGAGAACCGCCGGGTGGTGCTGTTCATCGAAGAGGCGCAGAGCATGCCGATGGCGACGCTGGAGGAGGTGCGCCTGCTCAGCAATCTCGAGACCGGGCAGGACAAGCTCATGCAGATCGTGCTGTTCGGACAGCCGGAGCTGGAGGAGATCCTCTCGCGGCACGAGATCCGGCAGTTGCGGGAGCGCATCACCCATACCTTCCCGCTCACGCCGTTCCAGCACTGGGAGATCCGGGACTATCTGAACAGCCGGATGCGCGCCTGCGGATTCCGGGGAGGGGAGGTCTTCGGCCCAGCGGCGGTCAAGGAGATCGAGAACTATTCGGCCGGTTTGGTGCGCCGCATCAACATCATCGCCGACAAGTCGCTGTTGGCCGCCTACGCCGAGCAGGCGATGACCGTCACGCCTCGGCACGTGCGCATGGCGGCCAAGGACAGCGAGTACCGCCCGCAGCGCCGGGTCCCGGCATGGGCCGCGATGGCCGCGGCGGCGGTTCTGCTGCTCGTGGCGGGGGGGGCCGTCTACTGGCTTTACCCGGGGCGCGGCGACGCCAGGGGCCCGGCCGGCTCCTCCCCCGCAGCAGCGGCGCCCCCGGGGGCAGAGGCGGCCGGCGACGGTCCGGCCCGGGGGGCGGTGCCGCCCGGCGAGCCCCCTGCTTCAAGCAATCCGCCGGTCGCCAACTCCCCTGGATCCTCCCCGGCGCAGCCGGCCATGGGGCCTGGCGTGGAGACCTCCGGGATGGCGAGCAGCGCGTCCGGCGCGCGCCCCGCGACCGAGTGAGGGCGCCGATGAGTGCGGTTGTGAACTTCAGACAGGCTGCTCTTTAATCGATGCAAGCTATTCTGTAATATCGACAAACGGGTCTATGCACTGAATCAATGGATCATTGGAAATCTTGGGGCAGGGACGGCGTCGACCCGCAACGCTGGCCCGGCAGACGGGACATATCCATCCTGCCGCTAACGCAGCGGAGCGCTATGAAGAACATTCTCGCCATCTCACTGCTGTTCTTACTCGGCGCCTGTGCACAACTGGTGCCGCCGCCGCGCGAGCCGTCTGCGGGGCACATCAAGCCGGAACCCGCGCCACCCGCCGCGCCGATACCGAAGGTCGTGGAGGAGGCGCCGGTGCTGCCGCCGCCGCAGCCCGAGGTGCCGCAAGGCGAGCGTTACACGGTGGTGGTAAATGAAGTGCCCGTGAAGGAACTGCTTTTCGCCATCGCCCGCGACGCCGACATGAACGTCGACATCAATCCCGGCGTGAGCGGCGTGGTCACGCTCAACGCGGTGCAGCAGACGCTGCCGCAGATACTGAGCCGTATCTCCGAGCAGGCCGACATACGCTACGAGATTAAAGGCGACCGGATCTCGGTGATGCCGGACGTGCCTTTCGCGCGCACCTACGCGGTGAACTACATCAACATGTCGCGCGACGTCACCAGCAAGACCGAGGTCGCCACGCAGATCGACACCAGCACCGAGACCACGGCCGGCGGCGGGGCCAGCACCGGCAGTTCGCAGAACAATTCGACCACCAGCATCAGCAGCACCTCCAATCAGCGTTTCTGGGAGACGCTGACCGCGAACATCCTCTCGATACTGGGCCAGGTCGAGGCCGCCAACAGCATCGCGCAGGAGAAGATCGAGGAAAGCGTCGCGGAGTCCTCCGGCGGTCTTCTGGGTTTCGACCGCGACACGCAGCGCACGAGCAGGACCATCGAGCGCATGAGCGGCCTGCCGGCCTCCGAGCGCGTGATCGTCAATCGGGAGAGCGGCCTGATGACGGTGGTGGCCACTGCGCGGCAGCACGCGGAGATCCAGAAGTTTCTCGACCAGGTGATGGCCAACGTCTCCAGGCAGGTTCTGGTGGAGGCGACGATCGTCGAGGTCCGGCTCACCGATCAATACCAGGCAGGCATCGACTGGGCGGCGATTGCGGGGGACTTTGCGCTCGCAGCCGGCCTGACCGCCGGAGCCATCCCTGGAACGATCACTCTCGGCACGCCGGGGAACCTGCCCATCTCTTCGACAGCCTCGCCGTTCTCGGCCTTCACCTTCGCCGGCGACAACTTCAACCTCGGCATCCGCCTGCTCCAACAGTTCGGCAACGTGCAGGTCCTGTCCAGCCCGAAGGCGATGGTGCTGAACAACCAGACCGCGGTGCTCAAGGTCGTGGACAATCAGGTGTTCTTCACCATCGAGGCGGACACCACGCAGAACACCAACCAGACCACCACGACGGTGACCACCACGCCGCACTCCGTGGCGGTCGGCCTGGTGATGAACGTGACGCCGCAGATCAATGCCGACGACACGGTGATGCTGAACGTTCGTCCGACCATCTCGCGTATCAACGGTTTCGCCACCGATCCGAATCCGGCTCCGATTACCGTGGGCCTGCCGCCGAACCAGATACCGATCATCCAGACCCGCGAGCTGGAGTCCCTGCTGAAGGTGCCGAGCGGACAGACCGCCGTTCTGGGCGGCCTCATGCAGGACAGCGTCGACATCGCCACCGACGGCACGCCGGGGCTGCAGAACATCCCGGGTGTGGGTGAACTGTTCAAATACCGGAACAACCAGTACGCGAAGAGCGAGCTGGTCATTTTCCTGCGCCCGACGGTGATCAAGAACCCCGGCCTGAACGGGGATTTCAAGGACTACAACCAGTTCCTCTCGCCGGAGCCGGATCAGGGATTCCCGCCGCCGCTCAACGGTCAGGAGCCGCCGTGCTACCGCGACGAGCCGGGCTGCGCCAAGGACCGGGTCTGTCACGGCGACTGGTGCCAGTAATCACGAATTCAGGGTGAGCCGCCATGAGTCTGTTGATGGATGCGTTGCGCAAGGCGGAAGAAGAAAAACGTCGCGCCGCCCTGGAAAAGAAAGGTGAGGCGGGCGCCGCGGGCGCAAGCGCGCCGGATCAGCTCGCCTCGACATTCCCCCCGGAGGCCCCCGGCCCGGAAGTGGCC
>CAZTPK010000131.1:0-5789 GCA_964614765.1 uncultured Gammaproteobacteria bacterium | reverse complement strand
CCGTGCCGGCTGTGCGCCCGGCTCCGGTGCGGGACCCTCGGCGCGCCTCGGCCAATAAGCCACACGCATTGACGTGCCCGCCACCGGCAGGAAAGCGACGGCGCGATCCCTGGGCACGGCCTCCTCGCTGGTGACCGCGATCACCCAAGGCTTCGGCCCCCCCGTATCCTGCCGCAACTCGAACCGCGCATGCGCGCGACCGGCATTGAAAGCCTGCGCGATGGAATCCAGGCTCAGGCTCAGGTGCAGGACGCCCGCCAACCCCTGTTCGTCCTCGACACGCTGGACCATGGCCAGGTGCTGCCCCGGCGTGCCGAACGCCTGCACCTCGGCCGGCACCGGCTGCGCATCCGTCTCGGCGCGAGTGATCATCGCCAGCGACCCGAATGTGAGCGGCGCCGCCGCGTCCGTGTCCGTGTTCGCGGCGCCGCGGGGGATCAGCCGAAGCTTAAGCGCCTCCTCGATGCCGGCGGCCAGTTCGACGGCCCTGGCCTGGATCTCCCCGGCGCTGCCGGAGCGCAACAGGTTCGCGACATCCGGCTCGGCGGCCAGCCGCGCCAGCCGCTGCGCGGCATCCGCCACACGCGCCTGCACCGCGCTCGCCGCAGCCTGCGCCGCCGCCTTCTCCGCATCCTCGGCCGCTCGCGGCGCCGCGGGGGAGAGCATGAGCAGCACGGCGGCGAGCAGTGCTGCCGGGTAGCCGCGAGCCGCGACCGGGAGCAGCGCATGATGAGGACACCTGCAGCACCTACGCATGTCGGATCTCTCCCCCGTCCGCAAGAGCGTCCTGGTGTTGTTCCCGACGTCCCTGCTCTGCGAACAGCCTAGTGTCGTCCAGTGTGCCCGAAGCCGCCGGCGCCGCGGTCGCTGACCTCGAATTCGTCGACTATATCGAAGTGCGCGCGCACGACCGGCACGAAAACCAGCTGCGCGATGCGCTCACCGGGCTGGATGTTAAAAGACTCCGTACCCCGATTCCAGCAGGAGACCAGCAACTCGCCCTGGTAGTCCGAATCGATGAGGCCGACCAGGTTGCCTAGCACGATGCCGTGCTTGTGGCCCAGTCCCGAGCGCGGCAGGATGACCGCCGCCAGCGCCGGATCGCCGATGTGGATGGCCAGGCCGGTGCGGATGAGCTGCGTGTCGCCGGGCCCCAGGGTGAGCGGCGCCTCGACGCATGCGCGCAGGTCGAGCCCGGCCGCGCCATCGGTTGCATACGCGGGCAGCGGAAATTCCCCGCGCAGACGCGGGTCAAGAATTTTCAACGCGATCTTTCTCAAAGTATCGATCCCCGATCAGTTCCACCAGACCACGGGCGAGCTCGCGCTTGTGCGCCACGGGCAGGCTCGCCTCTCCCGTTTTCCAGATGACCCGCAACGCGTTCTCCTCGCTGTCGAAACCCAGCCCAGGCAGGCTGACGTCGTTGGCAGCTATCATGTCCAGACGCTTGCGCTCGAGCTTCACGCGGGCGTTCTCGGCGACCTGGCCGGTCTCGGCCGCGAAACCGACCACGAAGGGGCGTGGAGTGCGCAAAGCGACCGAGGCCAGAATGTCCGGCGTCCTGGTGAGCGCAAGCGTCATCGCCTCAGCGGTCTTTTTGATCTTCTCGCCGGCCACCTCGGCGGCGCGGTAATCGGCCACCGCCGCCGCGCCGACGAAGATCTGCGCGCCGTCCATCGCCGCACCCACGGCCGCGGCCATCTCCTCGGCCGTCTCGACCTTCACCAGCCGCACGCCGGCCGGGGCGGGAAGCTGTGCCGGCCCGCTCACCAGCGTCACCTCGGCGCCCGCCTCGGCGAACGCCTCGGCCACCGCGTAGCCCATCTTCCCGGAGCTTCGGTTGGTGATGTAACGCACCGGGTCGATGGGTTCACGCGTCGGGCCGGCGGTGACCACCACCCGCAGTCCGGCGAAGCGCGGCGCGGTTAATTGCGCCGCGATCGCGGCGCCCAGTTCGTCGGGTTCCAGCAGACGGCCCGGCCCCACCTCCCCGCATGCCTGAGGGCCAGTATCGGGGCCGAGGATCCGCACGCCGCGCTGGCGCAGGATCTCGACATTCGCCTGCGTCGCGGCCGCCGCCCACATCTGCTGGTTCATGGCCGGGGCCACCAGAAGGCGGGAACGGGGCGCGAGGCAGACGGTGGGCAGCAGATCGGCGGCACGGCCGTGCGCCAGCCGGGCGATGAACTCGGCGGTAGCGGGCGCCACGACGATCGCGTCGGCCCAGCGCGCGAGCTCGATGTGGCCCATCGCCGCCTCCGCGGCCGGATCGAACAGTTCGGTGCGCACCGGCTGGCCGCTGACGGCCTGCAGCGTAAGCGGGGTGATGAACTCGCGGGCGGCGGCGGTCATGACGACCCGGACATCGGCGCCGCGGTCGCGCAGCCGGCGCACCAGGTCGGGAGCCTTGTAGGCGGCGATTCCGCCGGTGACGCCGACCAGCAGCTTCTTTTGCGCGAGCGTATTCACGTTTCGGCCAAGGTCTCGGGCGGGCGATTTTACCGGAAGCAAGTGCCCGCTTATACTCCGTGGCCATTGGGCCCAACACGGACGTGAGGCTTGAATGCCCATCAAGGACTGGCCGGCCGGGGAGCGGCCGCGCGAAAAACTCCTCGGCCAGGGCGCCCACGCCCTCTCCGACGCCGAACTCCTCGCCATCTTTTTGCGCTCGGGCCTGCGCGGCGCATCCGCGGTCGACCTCGCGCGCGACCTGCTCGCTGCCTTCGGCGGCCTGCGAGCGCTGCTGGACGCAAACGCGGAGACATTCCTCGCCCAGCGCGGCGCGGGCATCGCGAAGTATGTTCAGCTGCATGCCGCCCTGGAACTGGGGCGCCGCTATCTCGCCGCCGATCTGCGGCGCGAGAACGCCCTCACCAGCCCCGGGGCGACCCGGCGCTACCTGAAAGCCCGCATGCGGCATTATGACCGCGAGGTCTTCGCCTGCCTGTTCCTCGACAATCGCCATCGGGTGACGGCCTTCGAGGAGTTGTTTTTCGGCACCATAGACACGGCCTCGGTGCATCCGCGCGAGGTGGTCAAGGCCGCCCTCAGGCACCGCGCCGCGGCCGTCATCCTGGCCCACAACCACCCCTCGGGCGTGGCCGAGCCGAGCCGAGCCGACGAACTCCTGACGCGCCGCCTCAAGGAGGCCTTAGCCCTTGTAGATATTAGGGTTCTTGACCACTTCGTCATCGGCGACGGGGACCCCGTTTCGCTCGCCGAGAGGGGCCTGGTCTAGGCGGTGGCCAGGCACCGGAAAAAATGCTTGGCGGGGGTCGGCATCGTATGTACAATCACCCTCCCTTTTGGAAGAACATCCGAGCACGAGAGTCTGTCATGTCGCGGGTCTGTCAGGTCACTGGTAAGCGTCCCCAGGCAGGGAACAACGTCTCCCACGCCAACAACAAGACGCGGCGGCGCTTCCTGCCCAACCTCCATACTCACCGCTTCTGGGTGGATAGCGAGAATCGCTGGGTCAGCCTGCGGGTCAGCAGTCATGGCATGCGGATCATCGACAAGGTGGGAATCGAACAGGTGCTGTCGGACATTCGTGCCCGCGGTGAGAAGGTCTAACGGGGTACGGCCATGCGCGAGAAGATCAAGCTTGTATCGACGGCCGACACCGGTCACTATTACACGACAACAAAAAACAAACGGAACACTCCCGATAAGATGGAGATAAAGAAGTTTGATCCGGTCATCCGCAAGCGGGTGGCCTACAAGGAAGGTAAGATCAAATAGCGTCGCCTACCGACGTGCCCACATATAAAGCCCGCGCCAGCGGGCTTTTTTATTGCGGCTCCCCGAACGGGACCGGTGATGGCGCATCGGTGCGGGGCCACTGCCTTCGAGTTGCGCATGACACCGGTGGCCGCACGACACTGGTCCTGTTGCGGTGAGATCAAGTCTGCCGCGCGCGTCCTGTACGATCATGGTGCCCCCGTTCCTTACGCCCGCTTCCATGTCCACGCCTCGACACTCAAGGCCAGCGCTGCTGCTCGTGGCATCCAGCCTTTGGGGATGTTCGGCCGTCGGCCCGGATTACCAGCCCCCGGACCCGGATGTCCCCTCCCGCTGGAGCCGGCTCAACGCCTCGACCGAGGGAGTGGCGCAGCCCGTCGCTCCCGGCGATCTCAGCGAGTGGTGGCGCCGCCTGAACGACCCCCTGCTGGCCGAGCTGGTAGCCGAGGCGATGCAGGCCAACCCCGACCTGCGCAGCGCGCGCGCCCGGGTGCGGGAGGCCCGGGCCCGACGCGCGGTCGCCGCCTCCGAACGCCTTCCGACCGTGGACGCGGCCGGCAATGCCAGCCGCACCGAGCCCAGCGAGGAGACCGGAAGTGGCGAGAGTCGTCAGCTGTTCAGCGCCGGCTTCGACGCCAGCTGGGAGATCGACGTGTTCGGGGGGGTACGACGCGGCGTCGAGGCGGCCGAAGCGGACCTCGAGGCGACGCAGGCCGATCTGCAGGCGACCCAGGTCTCGCTGGCCGCAGAGGTGGCGTCGAGCTACGTCGAGGTGCGGGCGCAGCAGGCACTGCTGGGGATCGCTCGTGGCAATCTCGCCACGCAGTCCGAGACCCTGCAGCTGACCGAGTGGCGCGAACAGGCCGGCCTGGTCAGCAGCCAGGACGTCGCGCAGGCACGCAGCAACCGCGAGCAGACGCGGGCGCAGATACCGGTCATCGAAACCAACCTCGCCGCGGCGGAACACAGCCTGGAGATCCTGCTCGCCCGCGCGCCCGGGACGCTGCGCGAGCGCCTGTCGGGGGCAGGCGACCTGCCGGTGGCGCCAACGCAGATCGCCGTCGGCATCCCCGCCGACACCCTGCGACAGCGCCCCGACGTGCGGGCCGCGGAGCGCACGCTCGCCGCGGAGACCGCCCGCGTCGGCGTCGCCGAGGCGGCGCGCTATCCCGCCTTCAGCCTCTCCGGTTCGATCGGCCTCGAGGCGCTGACCCTCGGGGCGCTCGGCGACACCGCGGCGGTGACCAACTCGCTGCTCGCGGGGGTCACGGCGCCGGTGTTCAACGCCGGCCGGCTGCGCTCCCAGGTGGAGGCCCAGGACGCGGTGCGTGAACAGGCGCTCGCCGCCTACCGGCAGGCGGTGCTCACCGCCTTGCAGGACGTGGAGAACGCGCTGGTCGATCTCTCCCGCAACCGCGATCGCAGCGAGGCGCTGGCCAATGCCGTCGGCGCCGCCCGCAGCGCCGCGGAGCTCGCGCGGCTGCGCTACGGCACCGGTCTCCTCGATTTCCAGCCGGTTCTCGACAGCGAGCGCAACGTGTTGCTGCTGGAGGAGAGTCTGGCCCGCAGCCGTGCCGACGGGGTGCTGGCTCTCGTAAGCTTGTACAAGGCCCTGGGCGGCGGCTGGTCGGCGACCCTTCCGCCCGCGGCAACGAAGGAGCTGCCATGAACGCCTCGAACACCACCAGCGACGCGGGAGGTTCCGATCGGGGCGAGGCCCTCGAGGCCATTCTGGGCAGTCGACCCGGCAGCCGGCCTCTGCGGCGCGCACTCTGGGCGTCCGCGGTGCTGATCGTGGCCGCAGGAACGCTCTTTCTGTACTTCCGCGACCAACAGCAGGCCGAGGCGCCACGCTACATCACGGAAGCGGTCACCGTCGGAACGCTGGTGGTCAAGGTCTCTGCCACCGGCAACCTGCAGCCCACCAACCAGGTGGACGTGGGCAGCGAGCTCTCCGGCATCGTGGCCGAGGTCTACGTCGACGACAACGATCGCGTCCGGAAAGGCCAGGTGCTGGCCCGCCTCGATCTCGCGAAGCTCGAGGATGC
>CAZTPK010000130.1:2753-5807 GCA_964614765.1 uncultured Gammaproteobacteria bacterium | reverse complement strand
ATCGGCGGCCGTAACCGGCGCCGATGGCGTCCCGTGCGAGGTGACGAAACACTGGCACGGCATGCCGCGCGCCCGCAGCGTGCGCAGAAAGGCGCGCCGCGCCTCGTCCCATTGCGGCAGCACGATGATCGCCGCGCTGATCCGCGGCAGCAGAGCCAGCACCCCGTGCGTGAAGCGATGAAACTCCCCGGGAGGCGCCGGTTCGGCGCAGGCCAGCAACGCCAGCTGGGCGTCGACCGTCCCGAGACCACGGCCTGAGGAACTCTCGAACAGGCGCGGACCCATGAGCATCAGGTCGATGACCATGTCAGCGGGATGATCCCCGGTCAGATACGACGCGCCTATGGAAAGCGCCGCCTCGAGCGGCAGACCGGGCGGCGTGCAGGTGTCGAGTATCAACGCCAGCCGGCTCAGGTACTCGTCCTCGAACTGCTTGACGATGGGAGTGCCGGTCCGCGCCCAGCTGCGCCAGTGGATGTGGCGCAGGGGGTCGCCGCGTGTGTACTCCCGCAGCGCGAGGAACTCCTGGGAATCGCCGACGCTGCTGGCGCGAGGCAGCCGGCCGGGCTGGTGCCGCCGGGACATGACCGCGTCGAGCCGCGGCACCGCATGCCTGCGCGGCAGGATGAGGAGCCGGTCCGGCGCGCCGCAGTATTGCAGGGAATTGACGAGCTCCAGCGGGTCGGGGATGCACAGGCCGGCGCGGCCGAAGTGCAGATACCCCCGGCGCAACGGCTGCAGCGTCATCTCGACGGAGGCGGTGGCACCCGGCGGCAGCGCATGTGCGTGCCGCGCCGGGATGATCCCGCCACGGCGCGTGAGCGCCAGCCTGAGCCAGCGCCGGAACCCCAGCCAGCGCTCCAGTCGTCCGTCGAGCCGATCCGGCTCGGCGAAACGTGCGTACTCTTCGCGCGTCGGCCACGATCCGGCCAGCTCGTCGACGAGCTCGAAATCCGCCAGCGATCGGGAGCCCGAGAGATTCGTGATCCGGAGCGTGTAGGCAAGCGGCACGCCGACCGTGCCGTAACGCGGCAGCTCGCGCGTGCAGCGGACGGGCGGGCGCCGGCGCAGGAGGAAGACCGCCGACACCAGCAGCAGCCCCGTCGCCGCGGCGGCGACTTGCAGCGCGCGTGTGCGCGCAACGTCGATCCCGAACGCGGTGGCGACGATTGCCGCGGCCAGAACGGCGCGACCCGCGGGCGTGAATCGCAGGCGCAGCGACCGACCCGTGTGCGCTCCCCAGCGCAGTACCAGCATCTGAGCGGCGCGCCACATGCGCGATCGCGTCTAGCGCGGCACCGGCAGCCGCCGCAGGATGCCCTCGACGACCTGCGCGGCCGAGAGCCCGCCGAACCGGGCCTCGGCCTCCAGGCCGATCCGGTGGGCCAGCACCGGTATCGCCAGTTCCTGGACGTAATCGGGAGAGACGTAATCCATTCCGTCGGCGAGCGCCAGTGCCTGCGAGGCCTTGAGGAGCGTGATCGAGGCCCGCGGACTGGCGCCAAGGCGAACGCCCGCGGCCGAGCGCGTGGCCGCGACTATGTCTACGATGTAACGCTTGATCTCCTCGCTCACCCGCACCGCCGTCACCGCGCGGCGCATGGCATGTACGTCGTCCACGGTCGCCACGGTGCGCAGGTCCTCCAGCGGTGGATGATCCCGGTGCGCATCGAGGATCTCGATCTCCTGCGCCGGCGTCACGTATCCCAGCTGCAGCCGCAGCGCGAACCGATCGAGTTGCGCCTCCGGCAAGGGGTAGGTGCCGTGCGTCTCGACCGGGTTCTGGGTGGCGATGACGAAAAACAGCTCGTCGAGCCGATGCGTTTCCCCTTCAAGGCTGACCTGCGACTCCGCCATGGCCTCGAGCAGCGCCGATTGGGTGCGCGGGGAGGCGCGGTTGATCTCGTCGGCGAGCAGCACAGTGGTGAAGATCGGTCCCCGGTGCAGCCGGAAGCTCTGGTCGCGGGGATCGTAGATCGCGGCGCCGAGTATGTCGGAGGGCAGCAGGTCCGGGGTGAACTGGATGCGCTGAAACGGCGCATCGACCGATCGGGCCAGCGCCTTGGCCAGGGTTGTCTTGCCGGTTCCGGGGTAGTCTTCGATCAGCACGTGTCCGCCGCTCGTGAACGCGGCGAGCAGCAGCCGTATTGCCGAGCGCTGGCCGCGTATCACCTGTTCAACATTCGCCGCGATGGCGGCGATCGAATCGTGGGGGGACATGGTCCGTGCTCGAGCCGGCTGTGGCGCGCCAGTTATCGGGTATTCATCCGCGAAATGCAACCGTGCGGCTGCGCAATTCGATGCCGCGCGTCGCCGTGAGCGCGACGGTGCGAGGCGCGGCCGCGGGCGCTCAGTCGCCGCGTTTGCGGGTGAAGCGCACGATATGGCGGCGGTCGCGCTTGCTCGGCCGGCCCGCGAATCGTGGCGCGCTCGCCGCCGTCAATCGTAACTCGCGCGCCAGGGCCCGTCTGCCCTCGATGCTTTCCGCGCTCTCCTCGTAGAGCGCCGCCGCCACGCTCGCGGGTCCGCGCTGGCGCGACAGCGCCACGACCCGGACGACGGTTTCGAACTGGCCGCGGCGTACGCGCAGCGTGTCGCCGATTCGCACCTGCCGCGCGGGCTTGGGCCTCTCGCCGTTGATCTCGACTTTGCCGCCCTTGATCGCCTCTTGCGCCAGTCCGCGCGTCTTGAAGAAGCGCGCCACCCACAGCCATTTGTCGAGGCGAAGGTCTTCGTCGGATTCGAGGGGCATGGTTGCCGTCGCTGCCGGAGGCGTCTGCGGTGATATGATAACGCAGATCGATTCGACCACCGCAGGCGCGAGCAGCACGATGGAGCACCGCAGTGAACGTCAGTTCGTGCCCTTGGGCATCGGCGTGCTGACCGTCTCCGACACCCGAGGCCTGAACAACGACAAGTCCGGCGACACGCTGGTGGAGCGGCTGGAGTCGGCGGGCCATCGCCTCGCTGGCCGTCGCATCTGCCGGGACGACGTGTACGCGATCCGGGCGATCGTCTCGAACTGGCTGATCGAACCGGAACTGCAGGTCGTGC
>CAZTPK010000130.1:0-2743 GCA_964614765.1 uncultured Gammaproteobacteria bacterium | reverse complement strand
CCAGGGGCGCCCCGGGCGCCCCGGGCGGCGCCGGCACGCCGGAGGCCGTGCGCGTACTGTTCGACAAGGAGCTCGACGGCTTCGGGGAGATGTTCCGTGTGCTGTCCTACGAGGAGATCAAGACCTCGACCCTTCAATCCCGCGCCATCGCCGGCGTGGCCAACGGCCGCTATGTATTCTGCCTGCCCGGGTCGCCCGGCGCATGCCGTACGGCGTGGGATCGGCTCATCCGCGATCAGCTCGATTACCGCACGCGTCCGTGCAACCTGGTCGAACTGATGCCGCGCCTGCTCGAACGCTGACGATACCCTCCAGGAGCAATCATGCCCGTCGCGCTGCAAACCGCCGGTCTGCTGGTGCTGTCCAACGTTTTCATGACTTTCGCCTGGTACGCGCATCTGCGCAATCTCGGCAGCAGGCCCTGGTACGTCGCCGCGCTGATCAGCTGGGGCATCGCACTGTTCGAGTACCTGCTTCAGGTCCCTGCGAACCGTATCGGCTACACGCAGTTCTCGCTCGCGCAGCTGAAGATCATGCAGGAGGCGATCACTCTCGCCGTGTTCGTGCCGTTTGCGCTCGTGTACATGCGGCAGCCGCTCAAACTCGACTACCTGTGGGCGTCGTTGTGCATCATGGCGGCGGTTTATTTCGTCTTCCGCAACGGACCCTGATTACATGGCGTCGCCGGGGCGGGCTTCCGGGTCCTGCCCCCCTTCCTCGATTTCGAAGTAGACCAGCAGCGTGCTCTGCAGCGCGCTGTTGTTGTCGTCGCTGACCATGAAGTAGCGGTTGTCGCGGTGGTGGGCGAGTCCCTCGAAATTGTCGACCGACCATCCCTGCGTGTTGTCTAGGATCGCCACGTCTTCGACGGTCACGGCGCCGCCGTTTGGCTGGCGCGCGGGGTCCGCGCGCAGGCGACGAATGGCGAAGACCACCGGAGAGAACACATTCCGGTAGCGGCGTTCGAGTACCAGCAGCCCGCCCTGAGGCGTGCCGGCTAGATCCACCAGCGAACAGTGACTTTCCGCGATGGACGGGAAGCTCCATGCCCGGGAGCTCTCGTCGTAGACGGTGTGGAGGTTGCGGGGCTCGCCGCTGAGCGGGCGTTGCGGGGCCAGCATCAGACCGAGGAGCGGATCGAGCGCGACGGCCTCCAGCTGGCAGTTGCGGCAGACGTACCGCGAGCCGTCGCTGAGCATCGCGGGTATGGGCACGCTCGCGACCCAACGGCCGTCGGGGCGATAGCGATCCACCCGCGGCGTGCCCTCGAAGGAGATCAGCAACTCTGCGTCGCCCTCCACGCCGTTGCTGCCGTTGACTATGGCCAGCCCTTCGGCGTCGCCCAAATAGTGCGCCAGACGGTTCTGTGTCCTGCTGCGGAGGCTGTGGGCAGCGGTGAGATCGACGCCGACGAGGCGCTCCTTGTCGAACTGGGGTTGCAGGTGAAGCAGATATCCTCGGTCGGAAACCGCGTAGAGCAGCTGCTCGTCCTCGTCCCATGCCAGGCCCGAAAGGCCAGTGACGGCGTGACCGTCCACAGGGTCGTTGGAAAGGCGCACCGTCCCGAGCAGGCGGATGCCCATGAAGCTGTCGCCGGTACGATAACGCGCGGAGATCTCCGTCGTTGTGCCAATCTGCCGCGCGAGGCCGGCGCCGGGAAGGAGTGTCGCGGCGGTGAGTAGACTGGCCGCCAGCTGCCGCATCATGCCCATCGGTGGAATGATATCGCAGCGGGGCTCGAACTTCGGTGAAGGTCAGGGTAGTCTCGACGGCGTGAAATGGAACGCGGCGTGAGAAACTGGATCTTTCTGCGGATCGGGGCCTGGTCGGCACTGCTGGCCGTCGTCGCCGGCGCCTTCGGCGCGCACGCCCTGGGGTCCCGCGTCGACGCGAATGCGATGGCGACATTTCGCACCGCGGCTCTGTACCACTTTCTGCACGCGCTCGCGCTGCTCGGCATCGGCGCGTGGCCGGTTCCGCCAGTCATCCAGGTCTCCGTACAGCGCTCGGGGTGGTTGCTTGTCGGGGGCACGCTGCTGTTCAGCGGCAGCCTGTACCTGCTCGTGCTGACGGGCGCGAGATGGTGGGGATTGCTGACTCCGGTCGGCGGGTTGTTGCTTTGCGCGGGCTGGGCATGGCTGGGCACGGCGACGGGCAGGTTGCGTGGCCAGGGACCATCGAGCCCGTAAGGAGGCCCCGAAGAAGTCCACCCTGAACTTCCCGAAGCACGGTCGGCAGGAAGTGTGATTCTTGCCGACCTTCATTTTCAACGGCCTGCGGCCATCGAAGATGGCGGTGCATCCATGCACCGCTGTAGGCTCTGCCTCTTGCAGAGCTTCCCTAAGCCTTTGTGTCGAAACTGGTTTTCATCCGCCAAATGCGGCATGATCGCGCCCGGCGAACGAGAACTGAGAACGCCGACGGATTCGACCGGTCGAATTTTTGATTGACTGCACCGGGGCACGACGAGGAACCAGCATGACCATCAGCAGGACCGAGAACTTTGCCTTTGAGGATCGAGGTGTGCGCAGGCGGCGCCGAATGAGCACGGCCGTGATGTTGTTTGCCAGCTTCTCCGTTGCCGCGGAGACGTTCGTGCTGCCCGCCAACGGCGACAACGTCGTGGGCGCCCTCAACATGGCCACCGTGCCGCCGAACGCGCGTGCCGTGGACGTCGCGATGGCCTACGACCAGGGTTATCAGGAACTGAAGATCGCGAACCCGGGCGTGGACATGATCGCCC
>CAZTPK010000129.1:0-5820 GCA_964614765.1 uncultured Gammaproteobacteria bacterium | reverse complement strand
CTCGAGGATGTCGAAGGCGATCTTCGGCAGCTCCGGCAGTCTCTCGGCGATAGCCGGAAGACGCTCGCGGGCGGCCTTTGCCAATGCGCGGACGCTCACGCGCTGGCGCATCCATTGCTCCAGCGGCGGCCGTGCCGCCGCCCACAGATCGAGTTCGGGGTACAGCTGCCGCCCGACACCCTCCACGTTGACGAGCGTTTTCTGCAGCAGGAGCAGTTGCGGCAGGATCTTCATGTGAAAACGCTGAGCCGTCTGAAACAGACGCAGCAGCAGATGCCCCACGGATATGTCCTTCACCGGCCGATCGAAGATCGGTTCGCACACCGAGCGGATGGAGAATTCGAATTCATCCACGCGCGTGTCCACCGGCACCCAACCGGACTCGACGTGCAGCTCGGCCACCCGCCGGTAGTCGCGATTCATGAAGGCAAGAAAGTTCTCCGCCAGATAGCGCTGGTCGAAGTCGCTCAGCGAACCCATGATGCCGAAGTCGATCGGTATGAAGCGGGCGTTACGACCGCCGTCCCGCGGGTCGACGAAGAGGTTCCCGGGGTGCATGTCGGCGTGGAAGAAGTGATCGCGGAACACCTGGGTGAAGAACAACTCCACGCCCTTCTCGGCGAGATGCCGCATGTCGACTCCGGCCCGCTTCAGGGCGGCGATGTCGTCCACTCGTATCCCCGAGACCCGCTCCATCACCATCACTTTGCGGCGGCACAGCTCCCAAATGACCTCGGGGACGTAAATGGCGGGGTCGTCCCTGAAGTTGCGGCGCAACTGCGAGGCATTGGCCGCCTCGCGCATGAGGTCGAGCTCGTCGAGCAGCGTCTTCTCGAACTCCGCGACCACGCCCGTGGGCTGCAGGCGCTTGCCTTCGGACCAATACCGCTCCAGCCCCTCCGCGACGATGTACATGAGCCCGATATCGCGCTTTATGGTGGTGCGTATCCCCGGTCGCACCACCTTCACGATGACCTCGCGGCCGTCCTTCAAACGCGCGGCGTGCACCTGGGCAATCGATGCCGAGGCCAGCGGCCGCTCGTCGAACTCGCTGAACACCTCCTGCACCGACTTTCCGTACTCCTCCTCGACGATTGCGCGCGCCTCGTTGCCCGGGAAGGGCGGCACCCGGTCCTGAAGTCGCGCCAGTTCCTCGGCGATGTCGTCGGGAAGCAGGTCGCGCCGTGTGGAAAGGATCTGCCCGAACTTCACGTATATCGGTCCGAGCTCCTCCAGAACGTGCCGGATGCGGACCGCCGTGGGCGCGAAATCACGCCGCCGCCAGTTCCACGGCAGCAGATAGAGCAGAAAGCGGAACGAGCGCAGCAGAGGGATGCCGAGCACGATCTCATCGACGCCGTGACGGATGAGAGTGCGTTGTATCGACAGCAACCGCACGAACTGCGCTGGCGTGATGATGCGCATCGTGCTCACCGCCCCCCGTCAAACCGGCGCCGCAGCAGCCGAACGCGTTCCGCCAGTCGGTCGGCGTCCCCGCGCAGCGCGTCGACTCCCTGCATGAATCCCTCTACTGCAGTCCTCTCCGGCACCGTCTCGATCTCGTAACGCAAGTACTCCGAGAAATTCATGGCCATGGCCTCGGCGCCGGCACCCGCCCAGCGCCGCAGGCCGTGGAGAAGGACGCCTAGCTTGCGCGCGGCGGTGTCCCCGATCAGCCGCGAGGCCATCTCCTCCCAGTTGACGTCGATACGCCCAATCAAGGACTGCACCTGCTGCGCGGTGCTCAGATCGCCGACGATTTCGACGGTACCGGCGGGCAGCGGTTCGTCGCGGGCGCGACTGCGGGCGAGCTTGACGAACCCGGGGACCGATCCCCGAATGCGCACGTGAACCTCGCCGTCATGGTGCAGGCGGATGCCCAGTCCTTGGGCCTGGGGCAGCAGGTAAACGCTGCGCTCGAACCCCACCACGTCGACGGCGATGACCCGGCCGCTCATCCGCCCGAGAGCGTCACGTGTTTCGGTGTCGAATTCCAGCAGCCGCGCGATGGCGCGGGCGATTTGAGGAAGCACCCGGGTCTCGATGGTCGTGGCGTCGACGGCAATCACAGGCGATACCCCCGGTGTACCGCGACCACGCCCGCGGACAGGTTGCACCAGTCCACGCGCTCCAGGCCCGCCGCCTCCATCATGCGTGCCAGTTCCGCCTGCGCTGGATGTCGCCTTATCGATTCGACCAGGTACTGATAACTCTCGCGGTCACCGGCGACGGCCTTGCCGAGCGCCGGCAACACGTTGAAGGAGTAGGCATCGTATAAGCGCCGCAATCGCGGCAATATCACTTGCGAGAACTCCAGCACGACCAGCCTGCCGCCGGGTTTGAGCACCCGTCGCATCTCAATGAGCGCCCTTTGCTTGTCCGTGACGTTGCGCAGGCCGAATGCGATCGTCACTGCATCGAAGCTCCCGTCGGCGAAGGGCAGCAGCTCCGCATTGGCCTGCACGAAATGCACGTTCTGCACGATGCCGCGATCGAGCAGGCGATCGCGGCCGACGGCAAGCATGGACCCGTTGATGTCCGCGCAGATGACGCTGCCGAAGGGCCCGACTGCCCGCGCCAGCCTGGCGCTGAGATCGCCGGTGCCGCCGGCCACGTCCAGCACGCTCTGCCCTTGCCTGAGCGCCGCGTGTGCGACGGCAAAACGCTTCCAAAGGCGGTGCATCCCCATGGACATCAAGTCGTTCATCAGGTCGTAGCGCGTCGCGACCGAGGAGAAAACCTCGCCGACCAGCCTCTGCTTCTGCGAGACCGGGACTTCCCTGAAACCGAAATGCGTCGTCGACTCGCTCATTGGCCGTCGGCGCCCCGCCGCTCGTAACCGGCGCGCTTCAGCGCCTCCAGGTATTCCTGCCAGCGTTCGGACTGGTGGCCTCCGAGTTCGTACAGGTAGTCCCAGGAGTAGATGCCGGTCTGGTGTCCGTCGTCGAAGACGAGCCTGACGGCGTAATGCCCAACCGGCTCGATCGCGCTGATGGCGACGTTTTCCTTGCCTGTCTGCAGCACCGATTGCCCGGGGCCGTGGCCGCGCACGTCCGCGGAGGGCGAGTAGACGCGCAATAGCTCGCACGGCAGCCTGAAGACCTTTCCGTCCTCAAAAGCGACTTCCAGTATCCTCGACTTCCGGTGCAGGGTAATGCCCGTCGGGGTCGGCATAAGAGATCCGTTCAAAGTATGTACTTGGCGAGATCCTCGTCGCCGGCCAGCGCGCCGAGCTGCCTGTCGACATAGTCGCGATCTATCTGCACCGTGAGTCCCGGCTCCTCGCCGGCGCGGAACGACACCGTCTCCAGAAGTCGCTCCATGACCGTATGCAGTCGACGTGCGCCGATATTCTCCGTGCGCTCGTTGACCTGGCAGGCAATCTCGGCAATTCGCGCTATGCCGTCCGGCGTGAAGTCGACTGTCACGCCCTCGGTCGCCAGCAGGGCGGCATACTGCCGCGTCAGCGAGGCGTCCGGCTCCGTGAGTATGCGCACGAAGTCCTCCACGGTCAGTGCGTGCAGCTCGACGCGATTGGGCAAACGCCCCTGCAGCTCGGGGATCAGGTCGGATGGCTTGGCGAGATGGAAGGCGCCGGAGGCGATGAACAGCACATGATCGGTCTTGACCATCCCATGCTTCGTGGACACCGTGCACCCTTCCACGAGCGGGAGGAGGTCACGTTGCACTCCCTCCCGCGACACATCCGCGCCTACGGTCTCACCGCGCCGGGTTATCTTGTCGATTTCGTCGAGGAAGACGATCCCGTTCTGCTCGGCAGCCGCCAGGGCGCGTGCCTTGATCTCGTCCTCGTTGATCAGCTTGGCGGCCTCCTCCTCGGTGAGCAGCTTGCGGGCCTCCTTCACGGTCACCTTTCGGCTGCGCGTGCGTCCAGCACCCAGATGCTGGAACATGCCCTGCAGCTGGCTGGTGAGCTCCTCCATCCCGGGCGGCGCCATGATCTCCACGCCCAGCGGCGGCATGTTCAGATCGATGGTGATCTCCTTGTCGTCGAGCTTGCCTTCACGCAGCATCTTGCGGAAGCGCTGGCGTGTCGTGCTCTCCTCCTCCGTCATCAATTCGCTCCCGAAGGTCGAGCGCGGCTTGGGCAGCAGCACGTCGAGTATGCGATCCTCCGCCGTGTCCTCGGCGCGGCCCCGCACTTTGTCCATGGCCTCCTCGCGCGTCATCTTGATCGCAACGTCGACCAGGTCGCGAACGATGGACTCCACGTCGCGTCCCACGTACCCGACCTCGGTAAACTTGGTCGCCTCGACCTTGATGAAGGGGGCGTTGGCGAGCTTCGCGAGTCGCCGCGCAATTTCGGTCTTTCCCACGCCGGTGGGCCCGATCATCAGTATGTTCTTGGGTGTGATCTCGTTGCGAAGCGCGGGATCGACCTGTGAGCGGCGCCAGCGATTGCGCAGGGCTATGGCCACGGCGCGCTTGGCCTCATTCTGCCCGACGATGTGTTTGTCCAGTTCGGCGACAATCTGCCGCGGTGTGAGTTGCGTCATGAGGGGGCGTTCGGTGGAGCTGGCGGCAAGTCGTCCGCTCACCCCAGTTCTTCGATGGTAAGGTTCGTGTTCGTATAGACGCAGATCTCCGCGGCTATGTTCAGGCTCGCCTCGACTATCGCGCGCGCGCCAAGCTCGGAGTGCCGCATCAGCGCCCGCGCGGCCGAGACCGCGAACGCCCCCCCGGAGCCGATCCCCATGACGTCGTCCTCCGGCTCCACGACATCGCCGTTGCCGGAGATGATCAGGGAGGCCGTGGCGTCGGCCACGGTGAGCATCGCTTCCAGGCGGCGCAGGATCCGGTCGGAACGCCAGTCCTTGGCCAGTTCGACAGCGGAACGCGTCAGATTCCCCTGGTGCTTCTGCAGTTTCGCCTCGAATCGCTCGAACAGGGTAAAGGCGTCCGCCGTGCCGCCGGCGAATCCGGCGATTACCTTGCCGTCGTGAAGGCGGCGCACCTTGCGCGCGTTGCCCTTCAGCACCGTCTGCCCGAGCGAGACCTGGCCGTCCCCGCCCATGACCACGATGCCGGCGCGGCGGACGCAGAGTATGGTAGTGCCGTGAAATTGCTCCAAGATCCGATCCCAATCCGATGCCTGCCGGTGCAGTGCGGGATCTTACACGAATCCCGCGCCTGGCCGGCCGCGAACACGGGCCGTCTCGGGGCCCGCTCCGGCGGCACACGCGCCAGGGGGCTCCCGCGCCGCGGCGAGCGGCATTGGCCCGGCCGCGGCGGAAATTGTCCTTGGCAGCGGTGCTCAGCGCTTTTTCGCCCGCGGATGGGCGGCGTCGTAGACCCTGGCGAGGTGCTGGAAATCCAGATGGGTGTAGATCTGCGTCGTACTGATGTCGGCATGGCCGAGCAGTTCCTGCACGGCGCGCAGATCTCCGCAGGACTCGAGCACATGGCTGGCGAAGGAATGACGAAGCATGTGCGGATGGACGTGCGTGTCCAGGCCCTGCCGGATCGCCCAGCGCCGCACGCGCTGCTGGACGGCACGAGCGGTCAGCCGCGCGCCGCCGCGCGCGAGGAACAGAGCCTGCGTCTCCTCCGCGATCCAACGCGATCGCACGCGCATCCACTGCCGAAGCGCGCTCACGGCATGGCGGCCGACCGGAACCATGCGTTGCTTTCGCCCCTTGCCCATGACGGTGACCTGCGCCTCGCGCAGGTCGACGTCGCGCACGTCCAGGCCCACGAGCTCGGAGACACGCAAGCCGCAGGAATACATGAGCTCCAGGATGGCGCGGTCGCGCGCCCTGAGCCCGGCATCCCCGGACTCCTCGGCGAGCTCCACCCACC